>NZ_JAZHPF010000006.1 GCF_036543075.1 Deinococcus sp. YIM 134068 | reverse complement strand
CCCCCACCGGCCAGTCCCCCAGCCGGACGTACCAGGTCTGCCCTTCCTGCAAGGCAAAGCGCGCCTGAAGCGTTCCCGCCTGCTTGACCGGCAGCGCCTGCGTCACCCGGCCGCGCGGGTCGATCACTGCCGTCACGCCGATGTTGCCCGCGCGCAGCAGGAAGCGCCGGGTCTCAATGGCCCGCACCCGGCCTAGTTGGAAGTGCTGCGCCACCCCGTTCCCCGCGTTGAACCAGCCGTCGTTGGACACGTTGACGAGCACGGCCGCCCCGTCCTGCACCAGGCCGCGGGCAATCCCAGGAAACACGCTCTCGTAACACACGTACGCCCCGTACGCCACCCCGCCCAGCGTCAGCGGCCGGTCGAGGCGACCTGGAAGGAGGCCCGTCAGGTCGGGCAGCCCCAGCGCCCGGAAGACCCGCCCGTACAGTGGGGCCAGGGATTCACGCAGCGGGAAGTACTCGGCGAACGGCACCCGCCGCCGTTTGTCGTAGGCGGCCGCCAGGCCGCCGTCCCACGCCTCGACCCGGTTCTGACCCGGGTGGGCGACGCCGATCAGCAGGGGCCGGGCGGGCAGGCGGGCCAGGTCATCCCCCGTAACGGCCGTTTCCGGCCAGATGGCGACGTCTCCAGCCGCAGTGGAACTGAGACGGGCGTAGACCGGCAGCGGGTCGGCCCTGCCCGCGACCTTGTCCAGCGGGTTGAGGTTGCCCTGGACCAGCAGCGCCTGGTGGGTCGGTGGCGTGACCTCTGGCCGCGTCAGCCCGTACGCCAGTGCCAGACCCCAGACGGGCAGCACCAGCGCGAGGGGACGAACCTCTCGCCGGGCCAGGCTGGCGAGCGCCGCCGCCAGGGTCGTGACGAGCAGGCTGGCGAGCAGGACGCCGCCGAGGTCAGCCACCTGGATCAGCGGGGTGGGCAGCAGCGTGTAGCCTAGCGTGCCCCAGGGAAAGGCGAAGGGCCCCAGGTGCCGCAGCCACTCCAGCAGCACCCACCCGAACGCCAGGCCCCAGACCCGCCCCAGGAAGGTGGGAAACAGCCGCGCCACCAGCAGCCCCAGCAGCGCGTAAAAGGCTCCTTCGAGCACGAACAGCGCCGGGAAGAGCAGCGCGCCCGCCACGCCGAAGAGCTGCGCGAAGCTGAGCGGCAGGAACAGCAGGTGCAGGGCGAAGAAGGCGGTCATCCCCCAGAACAGCCGGGCAGCGACCACGCGCGGGGCCGCCGGGTTACAGACCCACCACAGCAGCGCGGCGAGCGGCAGCGGGGTCAGGACACTCCAGCCGTACGGCACGGCCGTCAGCGCCAGCGCGGCCCCCAGCAGCATGGACAGCAGGACGGCCGCCAGACCGGACTTGTTCCTCTTCATGCACACACGCTCCCCGACCAGGAGCACCCCGCTGTGCTTGATATCTGTACATTCATACAGATATCTTAGGGCATGACAGGTTTCCCCTCCACCTCAGGGACGCCCCTGCGCTACTTCGTGGAGCGCATGGACTGTGCCGACTGCGCCCGCACCGTGCAGAGCGCCCTGACCCGATTGCCCGGCGTGGAAGCACCCCAGGTCAACTTCACCACCCAGACGCTGAGCCTCACCCTGGACGAGGCTCGGTTGCCCCGTGAGCGCTTGGAACAGACCCTGCGCTCCCTGGGGTACCCGCCCACCCTGGAAGCCGCCCCGGCCGCGACCTCCAGCGCTCCCCTGCGCTACTTCGTGAACAACATGGACTGCGCCGACTGCGCCAACAAGGTGCAGGGCGTGGTGACTCGTTTGCCGGGAGTGGGGGAGCCCAAGGTCAACTTCACCACCCAGACGCTCAGCCTCACGCTGGACGAGACCAGGACGCCGAGGACACAGCTCGAACAAACCCTGCGCTCCATCGGCTACCCACCGGAATTGCAGGGCGAAGTTAGCACCACGCCCGGCACAGCCACCCCAGTCGCTCCCCGTCCAGCCCGGGTGGAACTGCCCTGGTATCAGACGGGCAAGGGCCGCAACGTCTTGCTCACGGGTGGGCTGCTCGTCCTCGCCCTGCTGTTCAGCCTGATCGCGCCGGGGTTCGCCTTCTGGGCGTATGCGGCCGCGACCGCCATCGGCACCTGGCCGCTTCTCCGCAAGGCCGTCGCCAGTGCCCGCCTCGGGGAACCCTTCACCATCAACACCCTGATCAGCGTGGCCGCCATCGGCGCCATCGCCATCGGGGAGGCGGCGGAAGGGGCACTCGTCGTCTTCCTCTTCGCCATCGGCGAGCTGCTGGAGAACGTCGCGGCCGGGCGGGCTAGGGCAGGGATTCAGGCGCTCGCCGCCCTGGCCCCCAAGACCGCGCTGCTGCTGGAAGGCGGTCAGACCCGTGAGGTGCCCGTCGAGGGGCTTCAGGTCGGCCAGTTTGTGCGGGTTCAACCGGGCGGACGTGTCCCGGCAGATGGCACCATCACCGAGGGCGACTCCAACCTCGACGACTCCCCGGTGACGGGCGAGAGCGTCCCGGTGCACAAGCGCCCCGGTGATCCGGTCTATGCGGGCAGCATCAACACCGACGGGGTGCTGACCGTCCGGGTGGACCGGGGGGCCTCGGACAACACCATCGCCCGGATCATCCACCTGGTCGAGGAGGCGGAGTCGTCCAAGGCGCCGACCGCGCGCTTCATCGACCGCTTCTCCCGCTGGTACACCCCGGCGGCGATGGCCGTGGCCTTCCTATTCGCTGTCCTCCCACCGTTGCTGTTCGGCCAGCCCTGGAACGAGTGGATCTACAAGGGCGTGGCCCTGCTCTTGATCGCCTGCCCCTGCGCCCTGGTGCTGAGCGTCCCTGCTGCCGTGACCAGCGGGATCTCCGCCGGTGCCCGGCGCGGCCTCTTGATCAAGGGCGGTGCGGCGCTGGAGACCATCGGCAGCGTGCAGACCGTCGCCTTCGACAAGACCGGCACGTTGACCGAGAACAAGCCCCAGGTGACGGACATCGTTCCCCTGGGCGCTTCCGAGCAGGAGGTGGTGATCCTGGCCGCCGCTGTCGAAACTGGTAGCGCGCACCCGCTTGCCAAGGCGGTCCTCGCTCGTGCCCAGGGGCAGGCCGTCCCCGCAGCCCAGGACGCCAAAGCCATTTCCGGTAAGGCCGTGACCGCCACGGTGCAGGGGCGTGCCCTCGCGGTGGGGTCCCCGCGCTACGCGCAGGAAGTCGCTTCGCTGAACCCTGACGAGCAGGCGCAGATCGCCCGACTAGAGGAGCAGGGCAAGACGGTGGTGGTGCTGCTCGACGGCCGCCAGGTGCTCGGTTTGATCGCCATCCGGGATGAGCCACGTCAGGACGCGAAGGAGGCGGTGGCCCGGCTCAAGGGGCTGGGTGTCCGCTCCCTCATGCTTACGGGGGACAACGCCCGCACCGGCAACGCCATCGCGCGTGACCTGGGATTGGACGTGGAAGCGGAGCTGCTGCCGGAAGACAAGCTCCAGCGCATCGCCGCCCTCAAGGCCTTCGGCAAGGTGGCGATGGTCGGAGACGGCATCAACGATGCTCCTGCGCTTGCTCAGAGTGACGTGGGCATTGCGATGGGCGGGGGCACCGACGTGGCCCTGGAGACCGCCGACGCCGCCCTCCTACGCCACTCGGTCACGGGCGTCGCGGAACTGGTGGAACTCTCCCGTGCCGTCATGACCAATATCCGTCAGAACGTCGCCTTCGCGCTGGGCCTCAAGGCCATCTTCCTGGTCACCACGCTGCTTGGGATCACCGGCCTGTGGCCCGCCATCCTCAGCGACACCGGGGCTACCGTGCTGGTGACGGCCAACGCCCTGCGCCTGCTGCGCTTCAAGCCCGGCGCGTGAGCGGCTGCCCACCACAGCCCTCGCCTTCACAGCAACGACCACGCCCCCCTCCCCGGTACAGGTATGACCTTCGCAACCCACAGCGCCTTCACCCTCAACGCTTGCCATCAGAAAGGTGATCTCCAGTGAGTGACTCCCGGACAGACGACGACGCACATCACCTCGACGCCAGCCAAGCGGCCGACCGCCGCATCCTGTGGCTGGTGCTGCTGATCAACCTCGGGCAAGCCCTGGCGGGCGCGGGTGTCGGCGTCTGGGCGTCCTCCACAGCCCTGATCGGCGCGGCCCTCGACAACCTGGCCGATGCGTCTGTCTACGGCGTCAGCCTCTACGCGGTGGGCCGCGCCGCCACCATCAAGGTCCGCGCCGCCCGCCTGTCGGGCTGGCTCCTGATCGGCCTCGCGGTGCTGCTGTTGGTGGAGGTGCTGCGCCGGTTCTTCGGGGGTGAGGAGCCCATCGGCCCCGCGATGATGGCCATGGCCGCCGTCAACGCGGCGCTGAACCTGGTCTGCTTGCACCTCCTGAAGCGCCACCAGGGCGAGGACGTCAACTTCAAGGCGTCGGCCATCTTCACCAGCAACGACTCGCTCGTGAACCTGGCCATCGTGTTGTCCGGAGCGCTGGTGCTGTGGTGGGACTCGAATCTGCCGGACCTGATCCTCGGCCTGGTCGTGTCGGCCATTGCCGCCAACGGGGGCCGGGAGATCCTGTCCGAAGCGGCCGAGGCGGCGGAACATGCCCGGTCGGAGGCTTGATGCCGGACACGCCCTCCCTGCTCCCTCACTTCCTTTCCTTCCGAGGTGTCCCATGCCCCCGACCGTGACCGTCTACACCGTCCCCAACTGCTCGTCGTGCGAGGCCGTCAAACGCTTCCTGGGAAGCCGTGGCGTGCCGTTCACCGAGAAGAACGTCCGCGAGGACCCCGCTGCCCTGGCGGAGATGCAGGCTCGGGCGAACGTCCGCATCGCCCCGGTGACCGTGATCGGCGAGCAGGCCTTCTACGGCACCTTCGACGACCAGCGCCCCCTGCTGGAGGCCGCTCTGCGGGAGAATGGAGTATGACCACGACCCCTGACGTGAAGACTGACCGCGCCGCGGACTGCGAGGTCCACTGTGTCCACCCGGAGGCGGTGGCGCGGGTGGAGGCGGCCCTGCCGGATGACGCGCTGATCGAGCGTGCGACCAGCCTGACCAAGGTGGTGTCGGACCCCACTCGGCTGCGTATCCTCTCGGCCCTCGCCCTGGAGGAGCTGTGCGTGTGCGACTTGGCGGTGATCGCGGGCATCAACGAGTCCACCATGAGTCACCAGCTGCGCCACCTGCGCGCGTTGGGCCTGGTGACCTTCAGGAAGGTGGGGCGGATCGCGTATTACCGGCTGGCGAACGACCACACCACGCGGCTGATTGCGGACATGCTGGCGCATGCCCGGGTCATGTGAGGACGGGGCCGCATCAGGCGACCGTTCCGCCCTCGTCTTTTCCCAAGGACTTCTCTTGAACGACACCATCGCAGCCGCCCTCCTGGGTCTGGTCGAGGGCATCACCGAGTTCCTGCCAGTGTCCTCCACCGGCCACCTGATCGTCACCGCCGACCTGCTGGGGTTTCGTAACTCGGGTGGCACCTTCGAGATCGTCATTCAGCTTGGGGCGGTCCTGGCAGTGATCGTGTACTACTGGCGCGATCTGGTCGGCCAGGCCCGCGCCCTGCCCACAAGCGTGGACGCGCGCCGCTTATGGCTGGGCGTCGCCCTGGCCTTTGTGCCAGCGGCGGTCCTGGGCTTCCTGTTCAGTGACCTGATCACCCGTTACCTCTTCTCCCCGGTCACCGTGGCGATCTCCCTGATTCTTGGAGGCATCGCGCTGTGGGTGATCGAAGGGCGGCCTGTGGCGGCCACCACGCAGGGCCTGACCCAGGTGAGCCAGCGTCAGGCCCTGGTGGTGGGGTGCGCGCAGTGTCTTGCCCTGGTGCCGGGCGTCTCGCGCAGCGCGTCGAGCATCATCGGCGGCCTGCTCACCGGCCTCGACCGGCCGACCGCCACGGCCTTCTCGTTCTACCTGTCGATCCCGACCCTCGGCCTGGCGACCCTGTATGCCCTGGTCAAGGGCCGGGAGGTGCTGGGCGCGGCGCAGCTCGGTCCACTCGCTGTCGGGCTGGCCGTGTCCTTTGTCACGGCGCTGCTGGCCGTGGGCTGGCTGCTGCGCTATGTCTCCCGGCACAACTTCCGGGCCTTCGCGGTGTACCGGGTGCTCGCGGGTCTCGCCATCCTGGGGTGGGCGCTGTGGCGCTGAGCAGGCCGGTCTGGCTGACCCCGGAGCAGGCGACCTTGCTGATCCCGCTCGTCGTCAGGGCGCGTCAGAATGCGTGGCCCGACCCGATCCTACGCGACGAGACGGCGGCCCAGGCGTTGCTTCGTCTGGGGCAGGCCGCCCCGCCCCTGCCTGCCCCGCGCGGCGACGCCTTCGGGCTGGCCCTGCGTGCCCGGCACCTCGACGGGTGGACGATGGCCTTCCTCGCGCGGCACCCGGCGGCCACTGTGCTTCATCTGGGCTGCGGTCTGGACGGGCGGGTGGACCGGGTAAACCCCCCTCCCGGCGTGCGCTGGTTCGACCTCGATCTGCCGGACGTGATCGCGCTGCGTCGGGTCGCCTACCCCCGCGAGGAGGGACCGAGCTACCAGATGATCACCGCCTCGGTGACGGACGCAGGGTGGCTGCGGTCGGTCCCCGCAGATCGCCCGGTGCTGGTGGTCGCGGAGGGGTTGTTGATGTACCTGCCGGAGGCCGAGGTGCGCGCGCTGCTCACGCGGCTGGGTGGGGCGTTTCCTTCGGGGGAGCTGGTGTTCGACGCCCTCAGCCCGCTGGGGGTGGGCTGGGGCGCGCGGCACCCGGCCCTACACGCGTCCGGCGCCACCTTGCGCTGGGGCCTGGAAAACCCCCGGGAGGTGGAAGCCTGGAGGCCAGGCTTCCACCTCCTTGACGACGTTGGCCTGCTGGGTCTCCCGGGATTCGCGCGGCTGCCCAGGGTGGAGCGGACCGCTTGTCGGGTGCTGCGGCAGGTCCCAGCGCTGCGGCGGCTGCACCGCCTGCTGCGCTACCAATTCTCGCCATCGGGGCGCGCTGTCGGCGTGCCAGGGTTCTTCTCACCCTGACGGCACGCCTTGAGGGGGACACCCATGCCTCAGTCCAACACCTCCACTGGAAGGCGTGCCGCCCTGGGGTTGCTGCTGGCCTTGCTCCTGCTCGGTCTGCTCAGCGCCTGGGACCGGCGGCTGGATGCTCCGCCTCTCCAGGAGGCGCCGACCGGGGACGTCACACCGGCGGGTCCTGCCCGCTGAATGGAAGGCTCAGGTTGAGTCGGGCATCACGTGGACGGGGTATCGCCCGGCAAGAAGGGAGCACGATCAGTCTCGCCCAGGAGAGGGCGTTGGTCCTCAGACACACCCGGACGGCCGTTGAAACCTTGGGGAGCGTGCATCCGCCTGGGGCAAGGACCGGAGCAGGGCTGGTGGGCGAGTCCACCTCCCCCACACTTACGGCAGGATCTGTGACAGGGCCGAGCCGTTCCCAGGCTTCATGGAGACGTACCCTCCCACTTCCTGGATCAGAAAGTTCCCCTGCCGGAGTTCGGCGCTCAGCTCCTCAAAAAGCGTGTGAAACGAGTTGGCGACCACCCGGGGACAGGGGATGTCCAGTCCGAAGACGACGACCTGGCCCCACACGCCCGACGCCACTGGGGCCAGAGAGAAGCCGGGAAAATTCCCGGTGTTGTCCGTGAACAGCGGGACGTGGTGCGGATTCGGTTCGTACGCCTGCGCGCGCCCGTCCAGATTCGTCACCGGCACAGGCCCCTCACGTTCCAGGAGGCGGGCGACGCTCTGGCGATGGTGGGTGATGCCGTGCGCACTCATCGGTTTCAGGCCAAACAGCAGGCGGTGCCCGGCCCGTTGCCCGTTGTGGGTGGCGAGCACCTGATGGACGTCGTTGGGAGGCGGGCTGTTCAGCGCCGCGGTCAGGGCCCGGAGGTCCTCGGCCGGGGCAGGCGGGGCGAGACCCGCGAGCAGCCCGGGCGTCAGGTCGGAGACACAGTTCGGGAAAGCTGTCCAGGACACGAGATTGCTCTCCTGCCCGCCAGGGGGGCGGCCGGGCCCAGGCCATCGCTCACAGCCTGCCCACCCCGATCTTGTCCAGCCCGACGTTCAGCCGCTCGCGGTTCAGGCCGCCCCGGTCCAGGTGCTGAACCACGCCTGCCCTGTCGATGAAGAACGTCTCGGGAATGCCGCCTACGCCGTAGTTGATCGCGGTTCTGGACTGGGGGTCACGCAGGCTGGGATACGCGAGGGCGAATTCACGAATGAAGTCGCGGGCGTTCTGTTCTTTGGTCTCCTGGAAGAGGATGCCGATCACGGCGAGGCCCTGGCTGGCCTCCTGCCGTTCGCTGAGTTCACGGAACAGGGGCGCTTCCTCGCGGCACGGGGTACACCACGACGCCCAGAAGTTCAGCACGACGGGCCGACCACGCAGGTCCGCCAACCCAACCGGCGCACCGTCTAGGCTCTGGAGGGCGAAGGCGGGGGCTGGCTTTCCGACGAGCGGGCCGCCGCTGGTTGTGCCGCGCGCTGGGTTGAGCAGGGCCACGCCCAGGACCACCGCGAGGGCAGCCGCGAGCACGGGCGGCAGCAGGCGTCGCCACAGGGTCACCGGGGCGTGAGGGCCAGGGGAAGGGGAAGTCGAATTCACGGGTTGCGCCCTTCCAGTGGCCAGGGGCAGGCCTCTGCCCCCTTCGTCAGCAGGGCCGGAGCGGAGTGGACTGCGGCCCCTTGAACCTCAGCCCTCAAGGTGTGCTTCCCGGGCGTGTAGTCCTCGAAGCTTCGCCTGCTCCAGTGCACTTCAGCAGACCGTGCAGGGAACCCCATCGGGCACCAGGGCCAGGACGGAGAACGGCGCGGGAAGTGAGGATCGGCGTCCTGGAAAGACCGATGGCTGAGGACACTGGACGCATACACTTGTAAGGTATCTGTACAGACGTACAGATGTCATGAGGATGGCAACCAGGATTTGAACATGCGGAGAAACTGTAGCTGAGGCTGGCAAAGGCGTGGCGTTCCGGGAAGGTCTAAGCTAAACGGTCAGGGGGCTTTCCCCAGTGCAGACCCTGGTTCATGGCTGGTACCCTGCCACGAGCCTATGTCACGTTGACTCTGGCCCAGCGTTGGTTTTCACGCCATTCCTGGGGTGACCCCTCCTGCAAGGAGACTCCATGCAGCAGCACTGGACCGTTGAGGACTTGATCGACGACTGGACCCTCCTTCCTGCCGAGCAGGCTCTCCTCGCGGGCAGCCATGAGGCCAATCGCCTTGGCCTTGCGGTGATGCTCAAGGCCTTCCAGCACGAGGGCCGATTCCCGGCCCGCACGAGGGACGTCCCCCACGCCGCCGTGGCGTTCGTCGCCCGTCAGGTGGGCGTTAAGGTCACGCAGTTCGAGCGGTACGACTGGCGGGCGCGCACGCCGCTGATCTATCAGCACGTCAACCCGGATGGCATCTTTCGCCTCGACATGACCACCCGCCTGGACCTGGGACGCGCAGCGGCCTCAGCAAAGCGCGGCCAGTCCTCGTCCTCCCGCGCTTTGCTCAGGCCACCTTCTTGTCTCGTCCTTTTGCAAGCTGGCGCAGCTGCCCGATACCGTTGGCGAAGTCCGGGGGAAGCTGGGTGAGGCCGGTGTTTGACGGACCCGACCGATAGCTCGACCCTCCGACAACACACCTGTTTTCGACTTCGCCCACGGTATCGCTTCCCTGACGGAGGCCCATGACCGGGAGCCTGGGGTACGATTTAGAGGCAACGGAACGGAAGGCTGCTGTTGCTTCGCTGCTCCGCAGCCAGGAGTGTTGAACATGACCATCAGGACCGTCGCGGTGTGTGGCAGTGGAGTGCTGGGTTCGCAAATCGCCTTTCAGACCGCCTTCCACGGCTTCGACGTGCGCGTCTATGACATCAACGACGAGGCCATCACCCGGGCCAGGGCCACGATGCAGGGCTTGCAGGAGCGGTATCAGCAGGACATCCAGGCCACGCCCGAACAGACCCAGGCCGCGCAGGGCCGCCTGTCGTTTTTCACCGACCTGGGCGAGGCGGTGCGCGGCGTGGAGCTGGTGATCGAGGCCATCCCGGAAGTCATCGACCTCAAGCGGGACTTCTACCAGAAGCTCGGCGCGATCGCCGACCTGGACACCATCTTCGCGACCAACACCTCGACCCTGCTGCCCAGTAACCTGATGGAGGCCACCGGGCGACCCGAGCGGTTCCTGGCCCTGCACTTTGCCAACCAGATCTGGGTGAACAACACGGCGGAGATCATGCGGACCCCGAGAACCGACGACGCCGTATTCGATCAGGTGGTGGCTTTCGCCAAAGACATCGGCATGGTCGCGCTGCCGCTGCACAAGGAGCAGCCAGGGTACATCCTCAATACCTTGCTGGTGCCGCTGCTGGGGGCAGCCCTGGAACTGGTCGTGAAGGGGGTCGCCGATCCACACACGGTGGACAAGACCTGGATGGTGGCGACCGGTGCGCCACGGGGACCCTTTGCCATTCTGGACGTGATCGGCCTGACGACGCCGTACAACATCAACATGGCGGCGGCGGCTCAGGGCGACGAGGGGCGCGGGGCGGTGGCGCAGTACCTCAAGGAGCAGTACATCGACCGGGGCAAGCTGGGCATCGCCACGGGTGAGGGCTTTTACACCTACCCGAACCCGGCCTACCTCCAGCAGGACTTCCTGAAGTAACGGCTGGATTAGGCGTTGGCGAAGTCAGGCGGGGAGTGGCAGGCGGGCAAACTGGGCTGTGCGGGTGGTCGCTCTCGGCACCCCCTGCCACCATGCATACACGCGCCGCAAGTTGATGCCCGCAGCAACGGCCATGCCCTGAACGCGCAACTTGGCTTCCCGCGGTACCGATCGGTTCGTGCCCCATGGGCACGAACGGCGACTGACACGGTTCCTTCCATTCCAGCGATTGCTGCTGAATTCGCAGAGTGCGCAACGCCTCATAAGCAGCTTGGTCCTGAACCGTGATCTTGCGGCCCAAGTGCTTTGACTTCGTGCAACGTGGCTTATCTGGGCATCGGTTGCAGAGCCCACGTCGAACCCGTGACGGGCGCGCTCATGCTGGCCCCAGCGAGCGCACTCGTGGAGAGCAGACGAAACCAGAGCGCCGTCGCAGAAGTCCCACCTCCAGCATGGAGAACCCAGTGTCCCGTTCGCGTAGGGGATCGCCAGCATTCAGGTGCCTCCCCGCTGCCAAGACCTGTTCATCCGTCACCGGGGCCGTCGGCTCTTCAGCCCCCTTGAAACCGGCGGGCGTTCCTTCACCCGGCGTCACGTGCGGCGGCCGGGTCGAGGGCAGAAAGTGGCGGGTGATGCCCAGACTGGCGTCGGTCTTCGCGATGGACACCGCCGCGTCGGGTTCGAGGCCGCTGAGCGCACGGATGCAGTCCACGTTCTCGGGAATCACGATGGCCTCGTTGTGCACCTGGAAGGTGAGGTACACCTCGCGCCCGTCGCTGGCCAGGGCGTCCTCCCACACCGCCACCTCCCACATGTCGCCGCGGGGGCGCCGGAGGTCGCGCATCAACTCCATCACACTGTTGAGCGCCTCCAGGCCATCCGCCGCACGCACCAGCGCCACGCGCGGCGTGTCCAGAAGAATCGCGCGCAGCTCGTCCACGTCCACCGGGCGCGTCGTCTCGATCATGGCGAAGTGCAGGTGGCTGAGGTTGTAGGGGCCCGCCCCGGCCAGGGTGGTGATGTCCAGCCCCGGGATCACCGTCTGGGCGTCCGGGCCCTGATGGCTGGGCACCTTCGTTTCCGGGATGGCCGTGTTGATCATGCCGTTCCGGTGCGATTCCCACGGGTCGGTCGCGCACCGCATCAGTACGGCCCGCACGCGTCTGGCCAGGCCGCGTCCGTGCAGGGCGTGGCTGATCCGGCTGAGGGCGGTGGTGTTGCAGGACACCACCCGCGCGGAGTCCCGGTTCAGCGCCCCCGCGTAATTCACCTGCGCCACGAACGAGTACCCCGCCAGTTCGTGCTTCTCCCCCCCCTGCCAGATCGCCTTGACGCCCGCCGCCCGGTACGCGGCCTGGTTGGCAGCCGCGACCTTCTTGGGGGCGCAGTCCACCACCACCTCCACCTGCGCCAGTAGTTCCTGGAGCGTTCCGGCCACGGGCACCCCGGCGGCCTGCATCTCGCCCGACCTTTCCGGAACGCTGGCGTACACTGGGTACCCGCGCTCGACCGCCACACGAATGCGGTAGTCCGATACCACGTCTGCCACGCCCACGAGTTCCATGTCATCCTGCGCGCTGACCGCGTCCGCAACGCGCTTGCCGATCACGCCGTAACCGTTGACGGCCACCCGAACTTTCCCCGTCGATACAGTCATGCTGTCCTCCCTTTCCAGAACACCAGAGGTAGCGTGCCATCCGAATCCAGCCTGGGCAGCCGGGCCAAGCTGGCCCGGCCTTGCGGCTGAAGCTGCGCTGAACACCGGGTTTCCCGTCTGTGTGCGGCCGGAGGTCCGGGCCACCTGGCGAGCAGCTGCCGGGGCTCCCGAGGTGTGTCGGGCGTGTGGAGCCACAGGTTCAGGACCTACTTCCGCGCCCTTGGCCCCGGAGCGGGCGTACCAAGGCTCATCGCCGCTCACGTGGCGGCCGGGCTCAGCCCCCCACCTGCGCCACGATGGACGGCCGAACGCCCCGGCCAGGTCCGCGAGCTGGCGCACCCGCCCGGTCCCCACTGTGCCGAGCCAGTGCTGGCGCGCACGCCCATCCCAGGCACCCATCGTTTCCTGCCACGCGGCGCGTCTTGCCAGGAAGCCGGACGCGCCGTCCTGGGCCGCGATCTGCACCTGGCAGGCGGGCACCTCGAAGGGCACGCCGCCCCACAGCAGGATCCACGGTGCGCTCGGCAAGGCGTGTGGGGCGCTGGATGCCTCGCGCATGCGGCCCTCGTCCTGCTCGAAGCGTGGGTCGGTGGGAAACTCGGCCACCTCCCGCTGGAGCGCCGCCGCGTCCTCCCGGCCAGGGCGGGAGGACACCAGCAGCTTCGCCGCGTCCGCGCCCATCCGGGGGACACGCTGCACGCTCCAGCCTGGGAGGAACTCGGTGTGCCGCGTTCCGTGGTCGTCGTTGTACTTGGTGGCCTGCGCGCCGACCAGCAGGCCCTTGTCCCGGGGTAACGCACCCGAGGCGATGTCCTGCGCCGCCCTGTCCCCGTAGACTGGGTCCAGCAGCACCGTGCTGGACACCGGGGCCAGGGCACGGTTGAGGTCCAGCTTGTACCCGGTAAGGCGGGCGGCGACCACCGCCTCCGGGTGCTGGGAGTCGATCATGCGCTGCCGCGACCCGCGGTGGTCGAGGGCCGTCATCACGAACAGCCCTTCCTGGGTGGCGAGGCGTTGCAGTGCGCGGAGTTTCCTGATCTTGAGGGCATCATGGCTTCTCCTGGAGTTTCTGGGGTCCGGGAGGGAGACAACGAGGCGGCCGGACCAACGGGTTGGCGGTGGGCACCCTTTCAGTGGTGGCTGTCGTGTTCCTCTCCGCCGGGACTTGGCGCCATCTCCATCTGACCCAGGCCCAGGTCACGGACGCCTCCCGGAGCCGGGGCGAGCGTCGAGAAGCTCACCCCGTTCGGCCCCCCACCGGTCGGCACCCGCGCGACGGTGCGGAGGGTCGCCAGGTCGACCACCGCGAGGGTATTGGCGTAAGTGTTGGTGACGTACGCGAAGCGCCCAGTGGGGTCCACCGTCACGCCGTGGGCACCCGCACCGGTTGCGACGTCCGCCACCACGCTGAACTTCGCAGCGTCGATGACCGACAGGGTCTGGCCGGGGCGCTCCGGGGTGCCCTGGTTGGCCGCCAGGACGAAGCGGTTGTCCGGGGTCACGGTGAGCTGAATCGGCCCGGGACCCACCCGCACCTTCCCGAGGACCTTCCGGGTGGCGACGTCGATCCTGGCCACCGCGTTCTCGTCGCGGAGCGTGACATACGCCGTCTGGCCGTTCGGCGCAAACGCGACCTGCGCCGGGGCGCGGCCGACCGGAAGCTCCGCGACCGTACGGGACGTCCGGGCGTCGATCCAGCTCACGCTGTTCCCGCCGGTGTTCGCCACGAGGACCCACCGCCCGTCCGGGCTGGGGCGCAGGCCGTGCGGGTGCGCCCCCACCTTCACGGTCGCCAGGGGCTGAAGCGTGGCGGCGTCGATGATGGTGACGGTGCCGTCCTCGCCATTCGTGACGTATGCGCGCTTTCCGTCAGGGCTGACGATGACGTGGGCAGGAGACGCCCCGGTCGGGACGCTGCCCAGCAGCCGGTAGCTGGCCGCGTCAATCTTGACCGCCCGCCCCTGCTCGCCCAGCACGGCCCAGACGCTCTTGCCGTCGGGAGCGAGCTGAACGTTGTGGGGCGAGGGCACCCCGCTCAGGGTGGCCTGGACGCGCCGGGTGGCGGCGTCGATCACCGTCAGGCTCCCTGTCGTCTCATTCGCGACCCAGACACTTCCGCGCACATTCGGCGCCCCTCCTCCGCCCAGGGTGGTCGCGGTGGACACGCCCAGGAACAACCCCAACAGCGGAACGACTTGCAGCATACGAGTAGACATGGCTTCCTCCGGAAAACCGGGACGGCGTGAAGGCAATCCGGCTCCTGCCGTTCTCGCGTGCCGTCCTAGGTCCGACGTCATGCTAGGGCGGGTGTGTAAAACTTGTGCAAAGCCGCACATGCTGTTGCTCGAGCCTTCGGTCGTCCCAGGACCCCCAGTAGCCCGGGAAGACCAGGCTGACCTGGGGTACTCATGGTGCAGGGACGCTGCCAGCGCCACGGGACAGGTCATTGGCATGAAGAGCGCGCGGTAGCCCAGGGCGACACGGTAAACGCCCGGCTGCACCTCTTTCTCCCGGGGAGCGTCGAGGCGAACTTGGAAGCCGCCCTGGGGAGGCGGGGCGTCATCTCCGCGGACGTGCGCGTAGAGGTGGTGGAGCAGCTTTTTGCGGACCGCGCTGGGCAAGACGCCCCTGAGCCGAGTGCAGCCCGCTGAGCCGCCCGGGAGGGCCGACCGCTGAACCGGAATCCGGAGGAGCGGGCCTCCGTCCTCCGGCTGGCCCCCGGCTTTACCGAAACTGAACAGACCTTCTCTATGGTGAAGTCCGTGAAACCTTTGGGAATGTGCTTGGACTGGGAGGTCGCCCTGGGCCTCACCATCGCCGTGACATTGTGCTGGACGGTGTTCTCCGTAACTCCTGTGGCGGCGCTGCCCTTCTTGCTGGCCGCCGCGTGCCCGCTCTCGATGCTGTGGATCAGACACGCCGCGCCGCCCCAGGCCCCTGCGTCTGCTCCGGGGCTGGCCGGGAGCGCGTGACATGACGACGAACGCTCGGCATTGGTGCCGCGCTGCGTTGCCCGTGGCCCTGCTGACCGCGGCCGTGCTGGGCGGCGCGCTGTGGTGGCAGACGCAGGGCACTCCGGCTCAGGCCGCGGGGCGGCTGAGCGGCGACTTCCACGCCCTGCGGGTCCTCCCAGATGGCCGCCTATTGTATGGGGAGCACGCGGGCGTTTCGGTCAGCGCGGACGGCGGAAGGACCTGGGGCGCTGCCAACGGTGCCGGAGACGCCATGTCGCTTGTCCCTGCGATGCCCGGCACCCTGGTGATGGCCGGGCACGACGTGCTGAAGGTCAGCCGGGACGGCGGGCAGACCTGGCAGGAGACCGGATTCGGGAATCTGCCGGGCACGGACATCCACGGGTTCGTGACCCTGCCGAGTCGGCCGAGCGTGTGGTACGCGAATATCGCCGGGCAGGGCCTCTACCGCGCCGAGAACGGGCAGGACTGGCGCTTCGTTTCCCCGGCCACGGCGGGCGCGATGGCGCTCGCGGCAGGCCTGGGGGAGATCCCACGGCTTTATGCCCTCAGCATGGGGGAGGGGCTGACCGTTTCGGATGGCGGCACGACCTGGCGACGTGCCGGAGCCGCGCCGCGGGCCGCCGGTTCCGGCCTCGACGTTCATCCTGTGAGCGGGAACGTCTATCTTGCTGGTCCCGCCGGTGTGGCGCGTTCGGAGGACCGGGGCGCGAGCTGGACGAACCTGGGGCTGCCTGAAGGCGCGCTGCTGGTCACCACCGACCCCCGGGACGAGACGAGGCTGTATGCCGCCGGTGAAAGCGGCGCGGTGTACCGCTCGGCGGACGGGGGAAAGACTTGGAGCCAGTGACGCCGCGCTGGCAGCTCGCCGCGGCAGGCACCCTCGTCGCCGCGCTCCTCCTCGCGTGGCCAGCCGCCTTCCCGGTCCTGCGGGAAGTGGCCCTCGACCTGTACCGGCTGAGCGGCACCCTGAATGCCGCCCTGGCAGGCCCCGTCACGGCCCTGCGAGCACGGACGGGTGCCTCGCTGCTCACGCCGTTCTTGCTGGGCCTGCTGGCCGCCACCGCCCCCTGCCAGCTTTCGACAGGTGCGGCGACCCTCGCGTACGTCGCGCGGGACGGGCACGCCGGGGGGGTGTGGCCGCGCAGCCTGGCCTTCGTGGGGGCGCGCGTGCTGGTATACCTTGTGCTGGGCGCCGTGGCTGTATACGCCTTCGGCGGCAGCATGACCGCCTCCGGCCACTTCTTCACGGGCGTTCGGCGGGTGCTGGGCCCGCTGATGTTCCTCGTGGGCCTGGTGATGGTGGGCGTGGTTCGCCTCCGCTTCACCCTAGGAACGCGCCTCGCGGGGCGGCTGGAGGAACGCGCCCGCGTGGGACGCGGCACGCTGGGTGCGTTCCTCCTGGGTCTGGCCTTGAGCCTCGCGTTCTGCCCGACGCTCTTCCTGCTCTACTTCGGTCTCACCCTCCCGCTGATGCTCACTGCGCCGCTGGGCGCACTGTACCCGGTCGCGTTCGTGCTGGGGATGACGCTTCCCCTGCTCGTCCTGGTCGCGTTCCTGCCCGGCGCCTCGGCCAGCGAGCAGCAGACGTATGTCGGTGGTCTCGGGCGCGTCCACCAGCTGGCCACACCGCTGGCCGGGGCCGTGTTCGTCCTGGCGGGGCTGTACGACACCTTCGTTTCCTGGCTGCTCTGATGGAGATGGGGACGCGGCAGAGCGCAGCGGTGGCTGCGGGGCTTCGGGGGCCCCGCCCCGCCTGTTCTCCTGAGGCCTCGCCCGGATGGGCAACGTGCCTCTCGTTCTAGGCCAGGGCCGCCACTTAGGTGTCGGGCCGCGGGGGACAGACCGGAGTGGCGAACGAGGTTCAAGGGGGCAAGTTGCACCAACGGCACGGCCCCCACGCCCAGGCTGGGTATGGGCGGGATGCGGGCGTTGTACGGCCACCCGCCGAGTGCGCAACATCCCCCTGCACAGCACCGCCGCCAGGAGTAGCCATCTCCCACCCCGGAGCCAGGAGGCGGGAGATCCGTCCATGACGCGAGAGAGTGGCATGCTCAGCTTCTCCCGGGCGGAGAAGGCAGGCCGTGCCGGGGATGGACAGAGAGGGCGCGGATGAGCGCCCGGCAGTTCTCACGCTGCACCTTCAAGCGCAGACGCGGACCTTTTTGTAAGCCTGCGGTATTCAGCGGAAGAGCCGCATCACCAGGCCTCCCTCCAGGCGTCCCGCCGGTCAGGTCTTGCGGCGTCATCCACTCCGGGTGTGCCCTACCAGGGACACACTCTTCTCCTGGGTGAGGCCCGCAGATGTTCAGTACAAACTCAGAGGGTTGACAGGCGTTCCCTGCACCGTGACCCGGTAGTCCAGGTGTGGGCCGGTACTGTTCCCGGTACTGCCCACCCGCGCAATCACCTGACCAGCTTCCACGCGAGTCCCCACCCGGGCCAGGTTGGCGCTGTTGTGGCTGTAACGGGTGGTCATCCCGTCGCCGTGGTCGACGAGGACAGTCCAACCCCAGCCGCTCTGACTGTCGAAATGAGACTCCGTGACCACGCCCGGTCGTGCAGCCCGGATAGGCGTCCCGGTCGGGGCGGCCAGGTCCAGACTCGGGTGGCTGGCAAGAAAGGGCGTGGTCAGGCGGCCCTGCACTGGCATCACGGCCGTGACCCGAATGGCCGCAGCACGCACGGTCGGGGTGGCTGGCTGACGCGCGGCGGATCTCGTGGACGGCAGCGCAAGCTTCTGGCCGACCTGGAGGGGTGCCTGAGGATCAAGGCCACGGTTGGCGGAGAGCAACGCCGCCAGCGTGATGCCTTGACGCTGGGCGACGGTGGAGAGCGTGTCGCCGCGGCGTACCGTCCAGCTGCCGACAGCCCCCGGCAAGGTCAACCGTGCGCCTGCCTTGAGCAGGCCCTGACGCAGACTGGGATTGGCCTGAATCAGGGCGTTCACGGTGGTGCCGTGGCGGACCGCCAAGCGCGTGAGCGTATCGCCCGGCTGGACAGTGACGGTGGCGGCGGCCGCCAGGCTGAGCCAGGTCAGAGCCAGGGTCGCAATAAAAGGCACTCGCATGAATGTCGAGCAGCATGCTGGAGTCTTGTAAAGATTGGGTAAAGTTCAGGCGCCAGCTCGCAAGGGCTGCGGCATTCCGCCGGGAGGAGGCTTTGAAACATCAAAAACGCCCATGCCCCGCTGGTCAGGGCATGGGCGTCGTGGGAGAAATTTACAAGCCGCGCTTCATCAGCCAGGTGCGGAAATCGTACATCTCCTGAGCCTGGGCCCGGACGATGTCCCGGGCCAGCTTGAGCACGCGCGGATCACTGGTCTTCTCGAGCGCCATATTCGCCATCTCGATGGCGGACGCGTGATGGGGCAGCATGCCCTGCACGTACGCCACATCCGGGTTCTTCGCTTTCGTCACCATATCAGCCATCCCGCTCATGCTGCTCTTCATCATGTTGGCCATGGCGGCATTGCTGCCCCCGTAGCTCTTGAGGAGCGTGTTCATCTGGTTGATCTCGCGGTTCTGATCCTTGATGACGGCGTTGGCCCAGGTTTTGACCGTCACGTCCTTGCTCTTGGGAAGCACGGCCTTCGACATGTCCACGGCCATCTGGTGGTGCGGGACCATCATGCTGAGAAACGCGCGGTCGAAGGCTTTCCCTTGAAGTTTTTCGAGACCGCTCATGTCCATCTTCATGGTCATGCCGGTCATCGTGCTGCCGGACATCTGGCTGTGGTCCATCCCGCCCATGCTGCCCTGCGCGACGGCCGCGCCAGCCAGCACCATTCCTGCTCCCACCATCAACATCGGGTTCCGTTTCATGGCCCCAACATACCGGGGGCCTGTAAATATTCTGTAAACCGCTTCGGCCGCACCGGAGGTCACCCGACGTGCCCACGGCGCACTTCAGGCAATTGAACTCAGGCTGACCTTTACACCAGCTTAACAAGCGGGACATACCCTCAACCACAGCCAGGTCGCATCCGGTCCGGGCACTGGAGGTGGCATGGATCCTGTCTTTTTGCAGATCGGCAATTTCACGATTGCCTGGTACGGCGTGCTGATCACGCTGGGCATCGTCCTGGGCGTGTGGATCGGAACCCGGCTGGCCCGCGAGCGCGGCCTCAACGTGGACCTCTTCAGCGACATGGTGCTGTGGGCGATCGTCTGGGGACTGGTAGGCGCCCGCATCGTGTTCGTGGCGACCTCCTGGGAACAGTTCGCCAACATTCCCTTTCCGCGCATCCTGCTCGACATCGTCAACCTGCGCCAGGGCGGCATCTCGATTCACGGGGGGCTGATCGGCGGCATCCTGGTGCTGATCTACTACACCCGGCGCTACAAGCTCAATTTCTACCAGTACGCGGACCTGTTCGTGCCGGGCGTGGCCTTCGGGATCATCGGCGGGCGCATCGGCAACATCATGAACGGCACCGATACGGTGGGCCGGGTGACCGGGTGGCCGGTCGGCTACCGCTGGCCGGACAGCGCCCGCGCCTTTCACGAGGGCATGTGCATCCCCAACCCCAACCCCGACATGGACCTCTCGCGCTACTGCCAGGAGATCGGCGGGCAACTGGTGATGACCGCGCCCGTTCATTTCACGCAGCTGTACGGCGTGTTTATCGGCATCATCCTGAGCGTCGCGGCGTACTTCTGGCTGAGGTCGCGCAAGGCGGGCTGGGCGTTCTGGCAGTTCTGGCTGTGGTACTCCATCCTGCGCGCCGGAGCAGAGGAAACCTTCCGCCTCAATCCGCTGGCGATCAAGTCCTACCTGAACCAGGGCCTGGACGCGCCCGGCATCGGCCTGTGGACCGACACGCACCTCATCAGCGTGCCGCTGATCATCGTCAGCATCCTGATGCTGCTGCGGATTCGCAACCGGCCCGATACGCGGGGTAAGGCTGCAACCCTGCCTCCCCTCACGACGCCTACCTCCCTGGAGCACCCATGAGATTGCTTCCCTCCGTCCGCCCACTGCTCTGCCTCACCCTCCCCATCATGCTGGCGGCCTGCACCTCGAAAAATCTGGAAGGGGTGCAGACGTTCACCTTCGAAGCCGGTGACCACCGGGCAGGTCGGCTGGTCTACAACGAGACGCCTCCGGCGGGCGGCGCGCACAATTCCACCTGGCAGAACTGCGGCGTGTATACGTCACCGCTGTACGACGAGTACGCCGTGCACAGCCTCGAGCACGGGGCGGTATGGATCACGTATCAGCCCACGCTCAGCGCGGCCGACGTCGAGACGCTGGCCGGTCTGGCCGAGGGCCGCACGCATGTCCTCGTGTCCCCGCACAGTGGGCAGGAAAGCGCCATCGTGCTCACCGCTTGGGGCTTCCAGCTTCCCGTGTCTGAGGTCGGCGACTCCCGGATTCAGGCATTCGTGGACCGCTACGAACAGGGGCCGACGACTCCGGAGCGCGGCGCGGCCTGCTCGGGTGGATATGCCGGGACCCGCTGAACCCCGGTTCTTCGGGCGCACGGAGGCCTGATGGCCACCGTGCTGATCGTGGACGACGACCCGGCGATTCTGGAGATCCTCACGGCGTACCTGCGGGCGGAAGGCCACACGGTCGAGGCGGAGGACGACGGGCTGGCGGCCCTGCCGCGGCTGGCGCGGGCCGACGTGGCGATCATCGACTGGATGCTGCCCGGCATGACCGGCGTTGAACTCACCAGCCACGCCCGCCGGGAATATCCTCAGCTGCCAGTGTTGCTGCTCACCGCCAAAGGAGAAGTCGAGGACCGCCTGGAAGGCCTGAATGCCGGGGCGGACGATTACGTCGTGAAGCCGTTCAGTCCGCGTGAGGTGGTGGCCCGGGTACGCGCACTGCTGCGGCGGGTGGGGGTCCGCGAGCAGGTCCAGTCTGGCCCATTGCTGCTCGACCTCCAGGGCCGCAGCGCCACCCTGCACGGCCAGCCGCTCGCGTTGTCGCGCACAGAATACGATCTGCTCGCCACCCTCGCGCAGCATCCGGGATTGATCTGGTCGCGTGAACGGTTGATGGAACGCGTCTGGGGTCCGGAATACCCCGGCGTCACGCGGGTCGTCGACGTGCACATCACTGCCATCCGCCGCAAGCTCGGCGACGACGCGGACGCGCCGGGCTTCATCGAGACCGTGCGTGGCCTGGGGTACCGGTTCCGGGAGGACTGAGTGCGGCTCTTTCCCCGCCTGCTGCTGCACCACCTGGTGGTGGTGGCCGTCACGGCTGCGGTGCTGCTGATGGCCGCCGAACTGACCGCGCACCCGTTTATCCAGCATCACGTGGACGAGATGATCCGGCTGATCGGCCCGGACGGCGGAAGGATGCGGGCCGATCTGGCCGGAGGCATGCGGGGCACGCTGACGCGGGCGCTGCTGGCTGCCCTGCCGGTGGCGTTGCCCCTGGCGGCCCTGACCGCCTGGATCGCTGCCCAGCGCGTTACGGCCTCCGTGCGGGTCCTTCAGGCTGGGAGTCAGGCGATCGCCAGTGGCGAGTACGTGCGCCGCCTGCCGGAAAACGGGCAGGACGAACTGGCGGACTTGGCGCGCAGCTTCAACACCATGGCCGGGACCCTCGAACGGGTGGAACAGAGCCGGGTGGAGCTGATCGGGAACGTCGCCCATGAGCTGCGGACACCAGCGACCGCGGCGCGCGGGTACGTCGAGGCCGCGCAGGACGGCATCCTGTCGGCGGAACAGGCCCTGGGCAGCGTGGCGCGGGAGCTGGCCACCCTGGAACGCCTGGTTCATGACCTCAGCCTGGTCAGCCGGGTGGAGGCTGGCCGGGTCGAGCTGCACGTCACGGAACTGCGGCTGGTGGAGGTGCTCGCTGCCGCCCAGGAGCGGTTTCAGCTGGCCTTCGAGGACCAGAACGTCACCCTTCAGCTGGGCACCGTTCCCCACGACCTGACCGTGCGGGCCGACCCGGAACGTGCCCAGCAGGTGCTCGCCAATCTCCTGAGCAACGCCTTGCGCCACACCCCGCGCGGGGGCACCGTGTGGGTCACGGTGGAAACCCACGACCACCGGGCCGTGGTCTGCGTCGCGGACACGGGCAGCGGCATCGCACCTGACCACCTCGACCGCGTGTTCGAACGGTTTTTCCGCGCGGACACCGCCCGCACCCGGGGGGAGGGCAGTGGAGTGGGTCTCACCATCGCACGCGGCCTGGCACGGGCCATGCACGGTGACCTGACCGTCACTTCGCATCCTGGGCAGGGCAGCCGCTTCCGCTGGACCGTTCCGCTCAGCGCTGGTTGAGTGAATGCCATGTGGAGCCGCACCAAGGCCCCTCCGCTCGGTATGTCCAGGTCAGTTGCCGGTAACGGCCCGGATGCGCTGTCCGACCACCGGCGTGACCGTGCCAAGCTGCTGGATGTACTCGAGGACCACCTGCGCGTCCAGTTCCCGGGTGGTGCCCTGCCCGTCGGCAAACATGGTGTATTCGTCGCCGCCACTGTTGGTGAAGTCACTCAACGCCAGGGTGTAGGTCGTGGCGTCTTTCAGGATGGGCATGCCGCCGTCGAGGGTAACGTTGACGACGCGCGAACCCACGGGCCTGCTCACGTCGTACGTGAATGAGAACCCCGACACCTGCAAGAAGCGGCCGCTGGCTCCGGGCAGCGCCGAGACGCTGTTCTCCAGCGCCGCATACAGTTGGACCCCGGTCACGGTGCGCGTCACGACGGTGTTCCCGAAAGGCAACACACTGTAGACGTCTCCCGCCACCAGATCATGGGGCGGTCCCGGCTGGTACCCGGGGGCGGGTCGGCGCAGCGTCTTGTCCTGCGGGGCGTAACTGGACGGCAACGAACTGCGGATGCTCCCCCCATTCTGGATGGCCAGCTGGGTCCCGTACCGCGCCCGAAACGCGTCGGCGATCAGGTTCCCCAGCGCCACTTCCTGGAGGCGCTCGACGTTGCTGCCGCGCGGGAAGACGTCGGTGGCCACCCCAATCTTGCGGTCGAGCTGCTGCGCCAGCTGCGCGCGGTAAGGCGCCAGCACCTGCACGACCGCCGGGTCGGGGGTCACGGCGTCCGCACGCGGCACCACGAAGGTGTTGGTGCGCTCCGTCACGCGGCGGACCCTGGGGTCGTACGTGACGTTCACCTTCGCGTAGGTGGCACCTTTGCTGAGGTTTTCCACGACCAGGGCGTCGCCGACGAAGCCGCTGAACTGCTCGTTGGTGTGGTCGCCGAAGATCACATCGTAGCCGCGGACGCTCTTGGCAAAGTCAATCAGGGGGCCAGTGGCCGTTTGCGTGGCCGGATCCTGGGTGGTCACGCCCAGGTGGGTGATCGCCACGAACACCTGAGCCCCCTGGCTCCTTGCCGCAGCCCGCGCCTGGGTCGCCGCAGCGACCGGGTCCGTGACCTGGAGGGTGCCCAGCGCGCCGGGCGCGACCAGGGTCGGCGCTTCCGGGTTGGTCAGTCCCACCACCGCCACCTTGACCCCACCCACCGTGAAGATTTTGAACGGCAGCACCTTGTTCAGGTTCGCGTCGAGATTCCTCAGGTTGGCCGAGACATACGAGAATTTGGCCTTGTCAATCAGGGTTTGAAGGGCCGCGATGCCCCGGTCAAAGTTGTGGTTCCCGAAGGTGTCCGCGTCGAAGCCCATGGCGTTCATCGCTTCGATGGCAGGCACCTCACCAAAGAAGCTCGACAGGGGCGGGGACGCGCCGTAGGCGTCTCCACCTGTGAGGGTCAGGGTGTTCGGGTTTTGCGCGCGGTCCCGTTTGAAGTAGGCGCTGAGCACCGCCGCGCCCCCCACCTCATAGGCGCTGGTGCCGCTGCCCACCGTCAGCGGATCGAGTTGCGCGTGCCAGTCCGAGACGTCGAGCAGTTGGATGGTGGTGGGCTGGGCAGGCGGGGCGGGCTGGGGCGAGCAGGCCACCAGCGCGAACGTCAGGACGGCGAGGGGTGCAGTCTTGGCCAGCATGGGTCCTCCTGCTCCCGGCCAGACGCCCTCAGAAGCGTGCCAGCCACGAAAGTGGCCCTTTCCCTGCCGAACTGAAGGCCTTTCGTTATGGAAGTACGTTCAGTCTAGACCCGCAGCGGCGGGGAAGGGTGAATTCCGGCGCCAGCCCACCGGTCAGCCGACGCATGCGCCCCTGCTCCAGTCGCCTCCCTCGGTCAAGTCCAGGGGTGAGCGTGGCTGAACTGGAACAGGACGGGGACTCTTACGGCCCGGACCGGGCCGACCTGCGGCAGCAGAGGACCAGGAGCAGAAACGCGAAACTTACGCCCAGGACCCAGTCGCCGGAGCGCACGAACGGCGTGACAGTGGACGTTACGCCGAAGGGGACCCGGTACGCTGCGCGCTCTCCCCGCGGGGCACGGAACACGACCTGGCCCCGTGGGTCCACCACGGCGCTCACGCCATCGTTCCCGGCCCGCAGCAGGAAGCGGCCGGTCTCGATGGCCCTCACTCGGCCCATCTGAAAGTGCTGCTCGGCGCCCTGTCCGCGCCCGAACCAGGCGTCATTGGAGATCACGACCAGCAGGTTCGCGCCTGCCCCAACGGCCTGGCGGCTCAGCCCCGGGAACACCGACTCGTAACAGATGCTCACGCCAGCGCGCAGGTCCCCCAACGGGAACACGCTCAGCCTCTTCCCGGGGGTGGCGCTGGTGTACCCGGGCATTCCCAGGCTGTTGAGCAGCGGTGTGTAGAGGAAACCCAGCACTCCAGCGAGAGGCAGGCGCTCCCCGAAGGGGACCAGGACGCGCTTGTCCTGGCGGCCGGTCACGCGCTCATCAAACCCGTACGCACTGTTGCGCACCTCACCCGGCACGTCACCCGGTGCGCCGAGCAGCATCGGCACATTCAAGCGCCGCAACGGACCACGCACCCGGGCGTCAGACGCCGGAAGGGGGCTGGCGGTCTCCGGCCACACCACCACAGCCGCGGGTCCGGAGCTCAGCGCCTGCCGGGTGAGGGTGAGGTAGACGTCCAGTTCCTCCAGGGTCCGCCCCCGAGCTTTGACGCGGGGGTCGATGGCCCCCTGCACGAGCACGGCCGTGCGGGAGGCCTCAGGGGCCGCGCGGGTGCCCAGCCTGGCCCAGAGAAGCCCCGCGCTCCAGACGGCCAGCAGGATCAAGGCGGCCGCACCGCGCCTCCTGCCGCCCAGACCCGCCAGGACGCTTGCTGCGAAGGTCACGAGCAGGGTCAGGAGGGACACCCCACCCAGGGAGGCGAGCTGCGCGAGGGGCGTGTCCGTGAGCGCGTACCCGGGGGCACCCCACGGGAAGGCGAGAGGCCCGGTGGTCCGCAGCGCTTCCAGCAGCACCCAGGCGAATGGGAGGGCCAGCAGGGTGCCGGGGCCGCCGGCCAGGCGGGTCAGGGCCAGGGGGACCGCCCAGGTGAGGGCGGCGGCGGGCAGAACCAGCACGGTGAGCAGGCCCCCGAGGGGTCCCAGCACATCCGCCATGCTGGTGGGGAGCCACGCCAGGTGCACCGTGAAAAAGCTCAGCGCGAACGTGAACGCGTCGCGCAGCGCGCTCCGCCCGCCCTCACTGCGCGCCAACCGGGAATGCAGCACGGCCAGGGGCAGTGGGGCGAGCACACCCGGCATCGCAGGCAGGAGCAGCAGGGCGAGCGCGGCCCCGCTCAGCCCGCTCTCCAGCCCGGCGGGCAGCCGAGCCGCCCAGGCCTGGGAGAACAGGTGGTGGGTCACGGCGCCCACGCTAAGGGAGGTGTGTTCAGGTCCGGTAAAGCACCTTTACACAACATGAACACACCCTTTCTAGGCTGCGCGCGGAGGCTTGACATGCTGCCCACCTGCTTTCCGCTGCTCCCCGTTCCAGTCGTCTCCCCAGGGGGCGCGTGATGACGCCCCCCCCCTCCCGGCGGGCCGCCCTGGAATTCTGGCTGGGCCTTGTCCTGGTGCTGGCCAGCGTCCTGGGCGGCGTGTGGCTGACCGACGTCCTGCTGGACCGTGCGGCGGATCCCAGCGTGCCGTCGATGTCCGGCATGGACCACGGGAACATGACCGACATGGATGATCCCCCGCCCTCTTCGGCGCCCTGAGTACGGCCTGCCGCCCCCCGTTCCTGGAGAACCCCTTTCTGCCGTGCGACACAAATTTTTCCATGACAGCGATTATCAATTGGCCCGCCGGGCGAGCATTCTCGCCTTCCTGGGACTGCTGTCCTTCGCCGCCCTGGCGATGGCGCTCGCCCAGCTCACCGCGCCTCCCCGTTCGGCGCCCACTCAGCCCGTCAGCACCGGCCGCGCGAAAGTCCTGAGCGCAGATGCCCGGATTCTGGCGACCGGACCCCTGCCGCAACGCCGGTACCCGCAGGGCGCCCTGGCCGCGCAGGTCGTCGGGTTTGTCGGTGCGGCCGGCGGCCTGGAAGGTCTGGAGCGCCTCTACAACGCCCAGCTGGAGCGCGGCGAGCCGTTGACCCTCACGCTGGACACGCGGGTGCAGGCCGCCGTGGAGGCGATTCTGGCAGACGCCGTGGCCCGCACGGACGCCCAGTACGCGTCGGCCGTGGTGATGGAGACCCGGACCGGGAAGCTGACGGCCCTGGCTTCCGTGCCGGGCTTCGACGTCAACGCCTGGCGACAGGTGCCGCCGGACCGCTGGCGCAACCGCGCGGCGCTGGACGAGTACGAGCCGGGCAGCGTCATCAAAGCCCTCACGGTGGCGGCGCTGCTCAACGAGGGCCGCACCACGCCGGACTCCACGTACGACACCCCGATGTGGCGCCGCTTCGCGGGCGCGACCATCAACGACATCGTGGCCCACCCGGGCCAGCTGAAGACGCGGCAGATTCTGCGGTACTCCAGCAACGTCGGCATGACGCGATTGGTCGAGAACGTGCCGCCCCAGCTGCTGCACCGCTACTTCACGGCCTACGGCTTCGGGCAGCCGGTAAAGGTCGGACTGCCTGCCGGGGACGGGCTTCTGCGGGATCCTGAGGCCTGGGAGCCGCTGTCCCAGGCGACCATGTCCTTCGGTCAAGGCATGACGGTCACGACTTTGCAACTGGCGGCCGCTTTCAACGTGATGGCGAACGGCGGGCGGTACGTGGCGCCCAGCCTGGTCCTCGGCGCGCCAGCGGAGACCCGGACGGTGCTGAGGGAGGCGACGGCGGCCAGCATGCGGGAGATGCTGCACTTCGTGATCGACGAGGGCATCCAGACCCGGGCGGAACTGCCGGGCTACCACGTGGGCGGGAAAACCGGGACGGCCCAGGTGGTGGTGGACGGGCGGTACAGCGGTGAGGTGTTTTCCAGCACCTTCGCGGGGTTCTTCCCGGCGGACCAGCCGAGATTCACGGTCGCCGTGATGGTGCGCGGCGCCAAACGCGAATTTCAGGGCTCGCAGTTGGCCGCGCCGATCTTCCGGGACGTGATGTCCAGCCTGCTCTCGCTGTACGCCGTCGGCCCGCAGGCCGAGCGGTCTCCCTCCCCCTGACAAGGGTGAGGAGCGCGGGAGCCAGGCACCCGTCCAGACAGCCGAGGCGTACTCCTGCACATCACGCCTGCTCCAGACGGTTCCACCCTCAGTCCGGATGCGGACCTTCAGGCGATGGGCGCGGTGTTTTACACGTTCTTTACAGAGGCCCAGCAAGATGACTCATGTCCATTCGACCGCTCCTCATCTGTTCGCTGGCGTTCGCGGTGCTGGGGGGATCAGCCGCTGCGGCACCGGCGAGCGTCACGTTGAAGAACATTCGCCATGAGTACCAGGGGCCCGACAACTGCGCGCCCGTGACCTCGCTGACCCTTCTCGGCTACTACGGAACGCGGGTCACGCAAGCGCAGGCGGCGGGCGCCATGAAGGACTCCCCGGGAGATCCGCAGGTCACCAGTCTGGAACTTGCCGCCTACCTGGGCCGCTTCGGGCTGCGCAGCGTCATCCGCTACGCCGGGGACGCAGAACTGCTGCGCGAGCTGGTGTCCCGCGGCCTGCCCGTGGTGGTGCAACAGCGCTTGAAGGCGGGCAGCAATGTCGCGCACTTCCGCACGGTCTACGGGTACAGCGCCGGACGCTTCCTGGTGAGTGATCCTCTCCGGGGACCCTCCCTGAACCTGTCGACCGCGGAGATGCAGGACCTGTGGAACTACTACAACGGCGAGTACCTGGTCGCGTACCCCCCCTCGAAGGAAGGCCTGGTGCGTGAAGCGCTCGGCGAGGACTTTGACCTGACCGCGAACTGGCAGCACGCGAAGCTGCACGGGGAGCAGGACGTCAAGGCCCGCCCGAATGACCCATATGCCTGGTGGGGGCTGGCCAAGGCCAACCTGCGGTTGGGGAACGTGAAGGTGGCCGCGGGCCAGTTTGACCGGGCGGTGCAACTCGGGGTGCCGACCCTTTACTACCTGTACCGCCAGGAGGCGTTTGAAGCGTGGACTCAGGCAGGCGAGCACGAGAAGACACTGGCGCTGACGCAGCGTGCACTGAAGGCGTACCCGTCGAGCAAGGAACTCCAACGTTTCCGGAATCTGGCGAACAACGCCCTGGGGGGATAGATTCGCTTGAAAGGAAAGAGGGCTGGAACTGGAGTGGGCATGCCCCCAGAGTGAAAGACCCTGGGGGGCGCACGTCAGAAGGGCTGGGCGTCCTCAGGCCCAGCCGCGCTTGCCCGCCACTGAGGAAACATTGACGATGGTGCCGCCGCCTCCCCGCTGCAGGTGGGGAAACGCCGCCTTGGCGAACAAAAATGGTGCACGCAGGTCCACACTGGGTACCTGGTCCCAGTCCTCCACAGTGAGGTGGACCACCGGTCCAGGAACGTTGGTGGCAGCATTGTTCCAGGATGTCCAGCCGCCCGAGGGCTTTTGTGCCCTACTTGACGGCCGCCATGACAGCCGGACTGTCTGACAAGTTAAGTACACCGCATCTAGCATCTAGATAAACCTTGCCCCCAGAACCTTCAGCCCGGTGAGAAGGGCCGCCCGAAGTTCGGTGACCGAGGTGTAACAGCGGCGCGGCATCAGGATGCCCTTGAGCTTGCGCCATACTCCCTCAATGAGATTGAGAAAAGGCGCATAGGGTGGGAGGTAACGCAGGTACAATCCCTTCTCCTCCCACTCTGCGGTCTTTTCCCTCAGCTTCGCTCCCTTGTGAAAGGGAGCGTTGTCCAGCACGACGACTGTGAGCTGATCAGGAACGCAGTCCGCTGCCAAAGTGTCCAGGTAAGCGATCACCTGATCACCGTTGCAAGACCCTGGCAACTCGCGGACTTCCAGAACGTCTTCACTGCCGTGCAAGCCGTAGGTGCCGATGAGGTTGATCCGTCCAGACGATCCCCACCGCGTGGGAATCTCGAATTGTTGCCCGGAGCCACGCTGAAACCAGGTCGCGCCCACGGACAACATCAGGGAAAGGCCAGTCTGATCGAGGTATTTCAAGGTCAACTTGCCGTCCAACGCCCCCTTTTTAAGGTTTCCAGGGAAACCTGATGTTGCTGTGCGACTTCACGGTCGAGCTTCTTCGCAGGTGAATATCTGGCCCGCTTCCAGCTGTACCCCAGCCGTCGGAGATGATTCGCCAGTGCGCGAGGTCGAATCACGACCCGAAACTGCTTCTCGATTTCCTCGCACAGCAGTGGAGCGTTCCAGAAGCGCTGTTCTTGCAGTTTCTTATGCAGAAACTGCTCTATCTCCGGTGTGACCAGCGGGAGTTGTCCTGGTGGGCAATCGTCGGCTAAACCAGGAATCCCGCGCTCGATGAAACGAGTCAGGTCGTTGTGAATTGCCTGACGATTGCGACCAAAGTGCTTTGACAGTTGGGGAACGCTCCAGCCCTGTCGGTGAAGCCGCAAGATGCTCGCCCGAAGGCGGGCCTTCGGGTGAGTGTGTGGACTGGTCTCAAGTTCCCGGAGTCGAGTGTCGTCGTCTTGAGAAATTTCGATACGCCGAACAGGACGGGCCATGCCTAAGTCTATGAGCTAGATGCGGTGTACTTAATTGGAACAGACGAGCACACGCCGCCCGGGCGCCTCGACTTCCCTGGCGACCCGCCGGAGGTTCACTTCACTGTGGGCCAGCAGCGTCACAGCTGCGCCCGCGCGTATGAAACCCAGAGCGGTCGCTCGCCCCAAACCACTGTTGGCTCCTGTTACCAGTGCCACCCGACCGGCCAAGGCCTCCGCAGGAATCGTGCGCCCCCGGATCATGTGGACCTTCCGGAAGTGACGGTCTCGATCAACAGGACGTCGTCCTCCGTAAGGAGGGACCGGGTGGAAGCAGCGACGTTCTGCTCCACCTGCTCGGGCGTCTTCGCCCCCGGGATGGCCACGGACACCGCCGGGTGGTTCAGCACGAAACGCAAAGCCAGCTGACCCAGAGAGCGTTCCCGCGACGACAGAACACGCAGTTGTTCTACCTGATCGAGCTGCGACCCGTACCAGTCTTCCTGCGGCCAGTTGTGGCGAACATCTCCCTCGGGGAACTGCGTTTGAGACGTGAATTTCCCGGTCAGCATCCCCTTCGAGAGTGGGCCGCGCACCACTACGCCGATCCCCTGCTCCTGACAGTACGGCAGGATGTGCTGCTCCGCCTGGCGGTTGAGCAGACTGTAGTCCAGCTGAACGACGTCAAGGGTGCCGTCCCGGTTGAACTGCCGAACGTAGTCGAAGTCGTCGGTCGATACCCCCACCGCCCGCACCAGCCCTTCCCGTTTGAGGTGGGCGAAGGCGGTGATGAACGCTTCTGTCTCCCGGGGGTCGTTCCACCAGATGTGGTCGAAGTACACGTCGATGTAGTCGGTCCCCAGGCGGCGCAGGCTGTCCTCGAACGCGCGGACGATCTTTTCGGGGCGGTCATAAACAGGTTCGCGGTTCGGGTCGCGGTGGTGCCCCATCAGGCCACCTTTGGTCGCAACGACTACCTGATCACGGCGACCTTTGAGGACCTTCGCCACGAGAGTTTCGCTGTGGCCGTCCCCGTACACGTCGGCGGTATCGATAAAGGTGACGCCGAGGTCCAGGGCACGTTCCATCGCCCGCAGCGAGGCCTGATCCTCGACCGGCCCCCAGGCGTCGCCGCCGATGGCCCAGGCGCCGAACCCGATCTCGGAAACTTCAATACCAGTCTTGCCCAACGGACGGTGATGCATGCAACCCCTTTCCGCGAACGCCACCAGGACTCGCGTGGCTTTACCCTAAACGCCGCCACAGGCCCGGACCCTTAGCCCGTCTGGAGCTGTCTTCATCAAGAGCGGGTCGTGGTTCTGAAGCTCAGGGCTCCCGGTGAAAGCGGCGCCGGAACCTCTGGTGCAGCGCCTGCGTCTGTTCCGCCGTGGTGGCTGCTTTGGCATCCCCGATGAGTTTGCCGCCACGTGTGGTGGCGCCGACCACCAGTGCGGCGGACACCAGCACCAGATTCTTGATGATGTACTGCCCTTCCAGGTTCGGCACCCAGGGAATGATCGTGAACGTCTGGTGCGGAAAAAACATCAGCGGCAGGAACGTCCCGGCCATCTGCGCGAACAGCAGCACCAGCGTCACCCGCAGGAATCGGCCGGTCAGCAGGCCCAGGCCAATCGCGCACTCCCAGCTGGCCAGGACGGGCAGGCTCACATCCGGCGCCAGCACGCCGAAGGTCAGGACGGAGATGGTCTGGGTGGCCAGCCCTTCTGCGGAGCTCAAGCCCGGAAAAAACTTCTGCACCCCGAACCACAGGAAAATCACTCCGAGCGAGAGGCGCAGCAGGGTAATGCCGTGCCTGGCCCACCAGCCGATCAGGCGGGCGTCCAGCACATTGAGCTGTGCCCCCAGCCGGGCTCGGGCTGGCGGGCTTTCCAGGGGGAAAGGGGACGTTGCCGAGCGGGAAGAGGTGTCAGGTTCGGTGTTGCTCATTCAGGCCTCCAGCAGGGATAGGGCTTCCAGCAGCCCTCCAGACGTCCCTGTTCTAGGTGGACATATGCGGGCAGCCTGGTTTCAGATGTTTGGCGTGTGCTCACGTCTGTGGAGAATCGGCTGTGGGAGGTTGAAGCCTGGAACGAACCAAGACCCAGGTTGAGTTGATACCGCCTCAAAGACTCATGAGCATGGCCTCCCGAACGCTGCTGATGACAAGCTCAAGAGCGCCAGTGCTGCTTGCGACGTGCCGCAATCCTGAGGTGCCTGCAACGCGGTGGTGTCAGGGCTGATGGGCCTCCCGCAGAGCTTTGAGTGCGCGGTTGACGTTGCCTAGGCAGCAGCTGCCCTGAGGATTGTTCACCTTGCAACCGCAGCGTCCAGCCTGGATGTGTGCCCGGATCACTTGCGGGAGAAGTGCGGCCTGACCTTCACGGTGTGAACGCTTGAGGTCAGCGCGGGTAGAGCCGAAGCAGTAGCAGACGTGCGTGGTGGCGCGGATGTCCTTCTGGTAGACGGCGACCTTCACGTCAGCCTGACCGTACGCTCGGGTGGAACTGAAGTACACGGTCTGGCATCCGGCCTCTGGACAGAAGCGGTGCTCTGCCTTCGGGTCGAGGGTGGCGAGGGCGGCTGGGGTCAGGAGGGCCTTCAACGTGATGAGCGGGACGGCCTAGCCAACGCTGCCGCACGTGAGGCAGGTAGTGTTGGTGCTGGCGCGTCTGGGCGCGGGGCCGCCGCAGTCGGGACTCGTCATGCCAGGAGAGTACGTCTCCTGTCACGGGGAGAGCCCCGAGGCTTCGGCGTTCATGCGTTCGTCCAGGTGTACCTTTGCACTGCTCATGCAGGGACGGGCGCGTCCACGAGAAGCTGACGCGCCACCGCCGTGGCCAACACCAGGGTCTCCTTCGCCTGCACCGTCACGGTGCCCAGTACGTCATCGCGGGACACCAACCTCACGTCCTTTCCGGGGGTCAGGCCGCGTTCCATCAGCACCTTCAGCAGTGCGGGGTCCCCTGGGACCCGCACAATCCGCGCCACCATGCCGATCGGCAGACTGGTGAGCGTGACTTCCGGCCTTCGGGGCACAGAGCCGTCCAGGCCAGGAATGGGGTCGCCATGCGGATCGAAGGCGGGATGGCCGAGCCAAGCCGCCATACGCGCCTCCAGCGTTTCACTGATGACGTGTTCCAGGCGCTCGGCCTCCTCATGCACCTCGTCGAGCGGGTACCCCAAAGCTTGATGCAGGTACAGCTCCAGTAGCCGGTGGTGGCGCAGGACTTCGAGGGCGGCCGCTTCACCCTCTGGAGTCAGGCGCGTGCCCTTGTAGGGGGCGTGTTCCACCAAACCTTGTTCATGCAGGCGCCGCAGCATCCCGGTAACGCTTGCGGGGGTGACGCCGAGGACGTCAGCAAGGGCTTGGGTATTCACCGTCTCCCGTTGTCCGAGCAGGTACAGGTGCTTGAGGTAATCCTCGACTGCGGACGAGAGTGGGAGACGGGTCATTGAGCAAGTTTAGCCGAGACTAAATTCGAGTGGATGAGATCAGATCGGAACAATTACCCGTAGCAAGCGGAGGAATTCGGGGAGGGGAAGCGATGTGCTGCCTGGAGAGGAGACTGGAAACGTGCCCCGGCTGAAGCTCCGCCTCACCCTAGATTGTGTCTCACCTTGACAAGCTGTTAGGCATGACTAAAATAGGTTTATGTCTCAGATGATTTTTATCTTGATGGGTACTTGGAAGCGCCAGCCATGAGTGCGTGGCTACGCTCTCTGCGGTCCCGGCGGGACGTGTTGCGGACGGGTCTGGGCAGCGCGGCGGCCCTGGTCGGCAGCGTCGCGCTCGGTCAATCCGCCACCCATCCGGCAGGCCATACGCCAGCAACGCCCACACCCCCCGTCAAGGGTGGTGCCCACGCTGGACACGGGAACAACCTGATGGTCGGGAAGGTCGACCACGCGCGCAACGGCTTTGATCCCATGGAAGTCCTCACCGACTGGGACACCGGCCAGGTCAGCAGGCTGCCGAGCGGCCAGGTCCTGCGCGAATACACCATGACGGCCCTCGAAAAAGACATCGAGATCGCGCCCGGCGTCTTCTTCCCCGCCTGGACCTACAACGGCCGGGTGCCCGGCCCCACCCTGCGCTGCACCGAGGGGGACCGGCTGCGCATCACCTTCAACAACCACACCAGTCACCCGCACACCATTCACTTCCACGGCGTCCACCCCGCCGAGATGGACGGCGTGCCCGGCGCGGGACCGGGGGAGATTCCCCCTGGCGGCCGCTTCGTCTACGAGTTCGACGCCGAACCTTTCGGCTGCCACCTCTACCACTGCCACGCCACCAGCCTGAAACGGCACATCCACAAGGGCATGTACGGCGCCTTTATCGTCGATCCCAAAGGCGGCCGCCCCCCGGCCCGCGAGTTCGTGATGGTGCAAAACGCCTTCGACACCAACTTCGACGGCGGCAACGAGGTCTACGCCGTGAACACCGTCGGCTTCGAGTTCGCGCGGCGGCCCATCCCGATCAAGAAAGGCGAGCTGGTGCGCATCTACCTGGTCAATATCCTGGAGTTCGACCTGATCAACTCGTTTCACCTGCACGCCAACTTCTTCAACTACTACGACACCGGCACCACCCTGGAACCGACCCTCCGTATCGTGGACACCATCATGCAGGCGCAGGGCCAGCGCGGCATCCTGGAATTCACCTACAAGTATCCCGGGAACTTCATGTTCCACCCGCACATCAGTGAATTCACCGAACTGGGCTGGATGGGGTCCTTTCAGGTGGTCGAGCCGGTGAACTACGCGGCGGCCCTGCGCGAGGCAGGCGTCGATGCCGGATGGGACCGCCGGGCCACGGGGGGCAGCACAGCTGGCGGGAGGCGCGCATGAGCACGCCCGCCCCCACCGGCACCGCGAGCAGCCTCTGGGGCCTCGCCATCCTCCCCATCCTGCTGCTGGGCGCCGTGCTGGCCTACCTGGTCGCCACGGGCGGCGGCCTGCGCAGCTTGCAGGGTCCCCCGGTCGAGCAGGTCAAGATCGGGCGGGTCACCTTGCCCGAGCGCGGCCTGATTCAGGTGCAGCTGGTCAACGACGGCCCGCAGGCCATCACCATCCCCCAGGTCATGGTGGACGACGCCTTCTGGTCGTTCACCGCTGAGCCGCCCGGCCCGATTCCCCGGCTGGGGTCGGCCACGCTGACCATCCCCTACCCCTGGGTGGAAGGCGAGGCGCACCGGGTGGCGCTTCTCAGCAACCTCGGCACCGTCTTCGAGGCGGAGATCCCGGTGGCGGCCCTCACGCCCCGGCTGGACAGCAGTCTCTTCGCCCGCTTCGGGCTGGTGGGACTGTACGTCGGCGTCGTGCCGGTGGTGCTGGGCATGCTCTGGTTTCCCTGGATGCGCCGCCTGAGTGGGCGCGCCATGAACTTCATCCTGGCCTTGACGGTGGGCCTGCTGGTCTACCTCGCGATCGGCACCTGGCTGGACGCGCAGGAATTCGCAGCTGAACTCCCCGCGTTCTGGCAGGGCGCGCCCGCTGTCGCTTTGATCGCCCTGATCGCCGTGGGCGCCCTACTGGCGGTCGGGGGCAAGCGCCGGGAGGACGAGGCCCCCCTCGGCCTGTCCTACCGCATCGCCGTCGGCATCGGCCTGCATAACCTCGGGGAGGGGCTGGCTATCGGGGCGGCCTTCGCGCTGGGGGAAGCGGCGCTGGGCACCTTCCTGATTCTGGGCTTCACGCTGCACAACATCACCGAGGGTGTGGGGATCGTCGCGCCGCTGGTGAAGCGGAGCCCGGGCCTGAAGCAGTTCGCCCTGCTCGCCCTGGTGGCGGGTGGACCGGCCATCCTGGGCACCTGGATCGGGGGCTTCGCGTTCAACCCGGTGCTGGCGACCATCTTCCTGGCGCTGGGCCTGGGGGCCATCCTTCAGGTCGTCTGGGAGGTGGGGCGGCTGGTGGTGCGCAACACCGGCAGACTCGGCCTCCCCGTGGCGAACTGGTCGAACTTGGGCGGCTTCACGGTGGGCGTGGGGCTGATGTACTTCACCGCCTTCCTCGTGAAGTTCTGAGCGCTCTACCTGAAGCGCCGGACGACGTGTATGAGGTCCGGCGCTGCTTGTCCTCAAGACGCTGCGGGGCCGGGGGGTGACCCCTGAACCTGCTCAGAACGGAATGAGCAGGTTCAGCAGTTGGCGCAGCGGGTCTGGTGAGGGATCGGCAGTTCGCGTGGCCGCCCGGGCCGCCAACTCCCGAAACTCTTCCTCTGACGGCAGCGTGGCGGCTTCCACCCTCAGCGTATGGGGGGAACGCAGAGCCGCCGCTCCATGGTTCACCGGCACTTCGCTCGGGCCGTAGCAGCGGCCAGGCTCCAGGTTGAAGTGGGCGTGCCAGGCACCTTCCGGCGCGACGATGGTGAAGACGAAAGAGGAGCGCATCGCTGACCCCATTGTGCGCTGTCGGCGACAGTGAGCGCGAGCCTGGCAGCTGGAGGCATTCTGGCCTCCGCTCCGTAATTCCTCCCTCTTCGGACGATGCCTTCCCAAACCAAGGATCGTCGGGCGTGAACAACAGCGACACAAGCAGGGGTGACCGACGCCCGATTCTGGGAACCCTGGACTTTGACCCGTGGTGCCGCTGACCCGCACCTCAACTTCCGGTCGTCAGAAGAACTCAAGGGTGGCGGGAGGGGGAGCGGATAGGTGCTTGTGCTACACCTGGGCCTTTTCAGCGACCTGTTGCGCGTATTTCAAGGCGCGCTTGTGTGCCTGAGGGTGACTGTAGCCCGTTCCTTCTCGGGCTGGCAGGTGGTCGCGTAGCGCGGCCTTGCGCAGGTCGCTGGGGCTGATGTGGGGGAGGTTGGCGTTCTTGCAGGTGCGCCACATCTGCAAACGCAGGTCGTCCGGGGTGGTGTAGGAGAAGACCCGCTCGGCCTGTTCCGGGGCGTGCAGGGGACCTCCGGCTTGCGTCAGGAGGGGCTGAAGGGCCTGCATCGCTTCCAGGGAGAGGGTTGAAACGGTCCTGGACCGCAGCAACTCTTCCTGGAGGCGAGCAGCGTCGATCTGATCCGCACCGAGGAGGCGGTGAAGACCGCCGAGCAGCTTACAGTGGGGCTGAGAAGCGCCCTGGAGCGAGAGGCCGAGGGAGCCGCAGCCGGGGAGAATCCGGGAACGTTCCTCGAGCTTTACAGCCAACGTGCAGGGGTGGAGGGCCAGATCACGGAGCTGCGCAGCCAGGTGCGCGCCGCGCAAGCCATGATCGGGACCTCGCAGGACTTCCAGGACACGGCCACGCGCCAGCAGCTCAGGCTAGAGGTCGTCAATTTGCTGCCAGCTGCCGAAGAAGATCACCCCTGCCCGATCTGCAACAGTCCGCTGGAAAGCACGACGGCGGTGGAGCAGGCCATCCATTCGGCTCATGACCGGATTCGGCGCGACCTGTCGATGGTGCAGCGCGAGCGCCCCAAGCTCGACAGTCACGTGCAGCAGTGGAAAGACCAGATCACGGACCTTCGCGGGCGGCTCACGGAGCTCCATGGGCAGATCGAAGCGATCGCGCGCAGCGACGAGGCCACCCGCCAGCAGGTGGACCTGGAGCGTCGGCGCGGTGAAGTGCGGGGAGCCATCAAGTTCTACCTCGACCTGCAGTGCCCGGTAGAGAGCGCCATCAGCGCCGAGGAGGACGAGAAGGTCAGGACCAGGATCACGGAACTGGAGCAGGAACTGGGCCATCAAAGCAAGCTTGAGGCCCTCCAGGACATGACCATGCGGCTGAACTTCATCGCGACCGAGATCCTGCGGGGCCTGCCCTTCGAAGAGCTGTACAAAGGCGCGTCGGTCAGCTTCAACGCGCGCGACCTGACCCTCGGCATCATCGCGCCCACCAGACGTCTCGAGATGCGCGACATTGGCGCGGACGAGAACTACCTGAGCTTGCACGTGGCGACCATGCTCGCCTTCCACCGTCACTTTGCCGAGCGCGGACGCCCGGTGCCCGGCGTGCTGCTCTTCGATCAGCTCAGCCGTCCTTATTTCCCACCTGACCCGGCAGGTGAGCAGAGAGAGGCCGTCATCATCGGCGAGGACGGCCCGCTCGAATCGAAGGACCGGGCCCACCTAAAGAACTACTTCGATCTGTTGTTCAAAGAAGTGGAGCGAGGCGAATCCTTGCAGGTGATAGTTCTCGAGCATGCCTATTTCGCAGATGATCCCCGTTTTGTTCAGGCCACCAAGGGACGCTGGACCGATCATGATGGCTACCTGGTCCCACTGGACTGGCCGGAATACGTGGAGGAAAGTAGCTGAAGCTCCACGCGAGACAGTGGCCAGCCCCGGATTCCGGGGCTGGCCTCCCTCTGCCACGTCAGAATTAGCGCGGCGTTCCTCCCTCCTGTAGCCCGTCATACACAAGCTCCAGCAGCAGCGCGGCGAGCGAGCGCCTCTTTCTTCTCACGGTCGCCCAACATCTGCATGGTCATCTTGCTGTAGGTGGTTAGGCCCCGCGTGGCCGCCTTGCTCAGCTCACCCTGAAAGTCCCCGAGCGCGAACTGCTCACGGGTGTTGGCGCACGCCCAGGCGCCAGCGATGGCCAGGTGGCCAGCAGCGGGGCGAGCGGGGGCGGTAGCGCATGGGGAGGGGGGCGGGTGTGGGGCCTCTGGCGGGACGGAACTGCGATGCCCAGGATCCAGCCATGAAGCTCGCGCAGGAGACGCTCGACCTGCTTTCTGAGCCCACGTCCCCGGTAGAGTTAGTCCCATGGACACCCTCGCCCAGGACATCGCCCAGCGCGCCTATGCGCTCGAACCAGACGGCCTGAACGCGGCGCTGCGCCAGCTCGGCCTCCCAGGCTGGGCGCGGACCCTCGAGAATCTCTCCTTCCAGGGCTGGGACACCGGGGGCGGCTGCATGATGCTCGTCGCCGAGCTGCCGGGAACGGGCGGTCACCAGGTCGGCATCACCGACGGGGAGGCCGATTTCCCCCGGGACGCCGAGAACTTCTGGGTGGGCATCCTGGACCCCGATGGAGACGAACTGCACTTCATGTTCGTGAAGGGCGGCAAGCTTCAGTCCTGACCCGCCCGCCCATGTGCTGGATATGTGGCCCGTGTGACAAGTGCTAACCGTATACTGACCCCACACGTGCAGAGTTCCCCAGGGCCGGCCAGTCAGACCATTCCAACGCTGGAGGCGTGTGGCATCGCGCCTGACGCGTCGCTCCAAGGCCTCCAGGTCGGTCCAGAGCACCACAGCCTGATTTTTTCTTTCTTTAGCGGGTCCGGCTTCCTGGACCTGGGCTTTGAGCGCGAGGGCTTCCTTCCAGTGCTGGTCAACGAGTACCACGCGCCTTTCCTGGCCGCCTACCAGCACAGCCGCCAGCGGATGCACCCGCCCACTCCTGCCCCCAAACTGGGCTACCTCCAGGGCAGCATCGAAGTGTTCCAGGCGCCGAGGGCGCGCGCCTGGCTCAAGCGGCAAATCGCGGCGGCCCGGTCGCTGGGGAAGCCCGTGGGCTTTATCGGGGGGCCGCCCTGCCCCGATTTTTCCAATGCTGGCAAGCACCGGGGCAAAGACGGAGACCACGGGCGGCTCACGCAGGTCTACGTCGATCTGATCATCACCCACCGCCCGGACTTCTTCGTGTTCGAGAACGTCAAGGGCTTGATGCGCAATCACGCAGAGCACCTGCAAGAGATTGAGGAGCAACTGGCGGCCGCGGGCTACCGCTTCGCCACCCGCTTGGCGAATGCCCTGGAGTATGGCGTCGCGCAAGACCGCGAGCGGGTCGTAATCGTGGGCTTTCACAAGTCGCTGTATCAGCGCGCGGGTCTCCGTGTCCCGCGCCTGCGGCGCCTAGACGCTTCACTCTGGCAGGCGGAGATCGGGCAGAAGGCTGCCGAGATCAAGAAGCTGCCGTGGCCCACCACCGAGCCGTTCCTTGAAGGCAGTAGCCGTTCCTGCCCGGCTGGGTTGCCAGCGAACCTGACCGTCGATCACTGGTTCCGTCAGAACGAAGTTGAGCAGCACCCCAACGCTCGCCAGCGCTTCCAGCCACGCCAGGGGCTGACGCGCATGCAGCAGGTGCCCGAGGGCGACGTCAGTCGCAAGTCCTTCAAGCGCCTGCACCGCTGGCGCTACGCGGCGACTGCCGCTTACGGGAATAACGAAGTGCATCTGCATCCCAGCGAGTCCCGCCGACTGAGCGTCGCAGAGGCGCTGGCCATTCAGTCTATGCCCGGGGACTTTGAGCTTCCCGCGGACATGAGCCTGTCGAATATGTTCAAGACCGTGGGCAATGGCGTGCCCTTTCTGATGTCCCGCGGCATTGCCTGCACGGTCAAGCGGCAATTGGTGGCGCTGGCACCACAGCAGGCCCAAGATACCCCGGCCCCCGGCGAAGACCTGGCGTTCTCCCCCCAAGCGGGACAGGTGGATGCCCCCCAGTGGGTGCCTACCTGAATCCGAGCCTGGAGGCCACATTTGCGGCAGGGGACCGAGGAGCGTGGCGCTACGCTGACGCCAACGCTTCTGGAGGACGTTCAGCGTGACTGCTCAAGATAATTTGCGAGTGCCAAATCGCCCGCCCCTGATGATCAACCCAGCCAAGGGGCGAGTGATGGCGCTTCCCAGCTGGGCACAGAGCTTCATGGACGCGGGGAACCTTGTGGCTACGCAGCCTGTTAAGCCGCCGATTACCCTGGCCGTCTCTCTCCCCACTCGGACCCTCGCGGCTGTCTTTGCAGCCCTGGGCACCGTCCACGCCCGCCGTCAGCTCAGCACCTCCGCCGTTAACCAGTTCGAAGAAATCTGGGTGATGACCGGTGAGGTCCAGGTGCGCTATCGCCAAAAAGATCAGGCAAAGGCCACCATCGCTCCTGTCATCGGCCGGCGCGAGCTCAATGGGCACCGCTATCTGGTCATTCAGACGCGCAGGAACGGCACCACGCAAGTGCCTGAACAGCTGCTCCAGGAATTGGTGATTCAGCGGGCTGGCACGCCAAAGCGGGCCAAGGCGTTGGCCTTCAATGATCCCTGGCTCGCCCAGATGCTGGAAGGCTGCGAGGCTGAGCAGTACCTGTTCCATGATCGGCATGACTGCCTGATCGTTGGGCAAGATAGTCTGCTGCGGCGCGAGGCAGCCCTGGAACTCCAGCTCCCTGGCGCCACTCCCGGTGCCCCTCGCCTGAGTGGGACCGTCGACTGTGTGCTGCGGGTTCGCCGCTGGCAGGCAGAAGGCAGGGTCTTCAGCAGCGACGTGCTGCCTGCGAACACCGACCCCAACGACGCCGACGCGGCGCACCTGCAGCATTTGCAGGCTTTCCCCGTCGTGATCTTCGACGGCGCGGGCGCCTACCTGCGCTGGCGCCATCCGCTGCGCCGCCAGCACCATCTGGTGCTGCTCAGCCGCACGGACCGGAGGTTCGACGAGGCGGTCAGTGTTGTTGACCAGGCGTTCAAGATGCGCGCTGGGCACCATCTCACGTTCCCGGTGCCGCCCGGCATAGAGGGCCTCGCCTTTCGGAGGAGCCGATGACGGGCGAACCGCTGCGCACCACCCTCTTCCAGGTCCATCAGTTGTACACCTGCCCCGATCAGGCCCAGCGCCTGCGACACCAGATTGACCACCCGGTGCTGCGGCAGGTGCACCGAGATATCCGGCACCTGGGCTTTCTGGTGGAACTCGAGCAACGGGAGGACACCTGCGGCCCCCTCTTGCGGCGCCTACGGCGCTTTAGCTTTCTCAGCGCGTCGACGCCACTGCCCTTCGACCACCCTCTGCTGTGGCCCCATCAGGCGGCCGAGCTCCTCGCTGAGGCGATCTCACGCTACCCCCGGCTCTACCCCAACTTGGCCGAGGTGGTTCTACGCATTCGGGCCAGTCTGGACACCCTGCACGCCGAACCGACCACCCCTCTGTGGGCCTGGCTCACCACGCAAATCACCCGGTATACCCACCAGGAATTCTGGCTGCGGCGTTCAAGCGACCACACCCTGATCCTGGCGGACACCCGGGTGGTACGCGCGGTCGAAGCGCTGGTGGAAGCAGAGCAGCTGAATCTGCGGGTCAGCACTCCTCTCGCTTTCCAGGGGGAACGGATGGTGTCGAGGCAGATTTTCCTGGGGAGCAGCCGCTGGTTCCCGGAGTGGTGCTTTACCGCGCCGCGCTCGCCCCAGATCGACCTGGTGCAGTACCACTGGGTCTGGGATGACGCTGAGTACCCGGCCGCCTTCCCCTTCAACCAGCGGAGCCTGCCCGGCACCAGCTTCGTGACGGCCTCTGCGCCGGAGCTGGCTTCGAGCACGGCACCTGAGGGCATGGAAGACCCAGCCGAGGAACCCATCGCACTTCACCTCCCCACGCTGGACTGGCAACGGCTCCTGGCCCGCGAACGGCTGGAACCCGGCGACGACGAAGAGGCCCGGGACGCCGTTCCTGCCCGGCTTTACGCCCTGCAGGGCTTTGTGGGCGTGTGGTTCGCGTGCGAGGAGGAAGAGACGGTGTTGGGGCTCCACCTGGATCCCGATGAGCCGGGCAAGCACCGGGTGGAACGGCTGAAGGTTCATGAGCTTCAGCCTGGCGACTATGTTCTGCTGCGCACCGAGGGCGCGGGCAACCTGCTCGATACCCTCGCGGGCCAGTTGCTGGGAAGCGAGGGCGTCCGCGCGCGTCAGACGCACCAGGAATGGAAGAAGGTGGTGCGCCAGCAGGTCTTCCGCTGCGTGACCTATGAAAAGGCCGTGCGGCGGCTGCGCGACCTCGGCGCCGTCAAGGCGAGCGTCGGGAACGTGCGGCACTGGGAGACAGACGACAACCTGCGTCCGCAGCGTGACGAGGACTTCCGCGCTCTGGTCGCGTTCTGCGGCATGGAAGCCCGCACCGACGAGATCGCCCAGGCCGCCGAACGCCTCCGCTTTGCCCAGCACTCGGCCGGGCAGCGCATCAGCCAGATGATCCGCGCCGCTATTGCTGGGACAGACCTGACTGCCCTGGAGCGCGAGGGTCTACAGCTCTTCACCCTCCCGGTCAGCGAAGGCGGCGGGACTTTCACGGCATACAGCGTGGTAGGCATCTCTGAGCAGGAGGCCTGGGTGACTCCCCGCCGGCTGGGTCGGCCCATCTCCCTGGAAGAGCAGGAGTACGAATGAACGCACACGTCCGCAACCGCACCTTGCTGCTCGCTGCCCTGCGCCGCGAGCTCGTGGGGCCAGACCCGGTGCCGGGGGCCAAGTCCCTGAATCTGTCCAAGCTGCCTGTCTTCAAGACCATTCAGGAGATGCACGGTCCCTGGACCGAGGAAGGGTCGCAGCAGGAGATCATCAGCCAGGACACGCCCACCAAGCGCTACGGCGTGGGGGTTCTGCATCCTGCCCCAACCGCACAAGGGGGCTCCGGCCTCCAGGCCAGCCAGGAGGCGCGCCGCGACGTGGACGCCATCAATCAGGCTGACTTCGCCTCCGCTGAGACCGCCGAGGCGCCCGAAGGTACACCGGATCCCGAGGGCCCCGCCGCACAGATCAAGCAGAACGAAGCTGTGAAGGAAAAGGTTGAGCGGGTGCTAGGGTTACGCGAGGTCGCCAGCAATCCCGAGGAGACATTCGACATCTCCGGCGCGAATGGCTACCGCCCCAGCGGCATGGCAGTGAGCTTCCTGGCCGAGATCCCTGAGGGCAGCGTGCTGAAAGTTAGATTGCCAGCTGTCCTTCCCGAGGGGCACGCTTTTGAAGGTATGGCCGTCAATGGCCGCTACCGTCCGGTCGCCGTTCAGCGGGAAGGCAAGGCAGCCGCGGAACTCAAGTCGGCGCAAGCAGCACCTGAGGCTGTGGCCACCGAGGCTGCCCAGCCCACACCCTCTGAGCAGACGGACTCGCCCTCTGAGACCACCCCCGCCGCGGCTCCGGCCGATGAGGCGCCTGCCCCCGCTACCGCGGCTCAGGGACCAGCCACCGGCAAGCGAGTGAAAGACACCCTCTGGGCTCGCGTTCAGCTGGAAGCGGAGTACGAGGTCTCAGGGGCTGAACTGCTCGCCTCTCAGGGGAAATTCCTGGTGCTCGCGCCTGCCCGCTCCTCCGGTCTGGAAGGGCTGCGGCTCACCGTCGAGATCCTGGCCCGGCCCTACGGTCCAGCGAGCGGGAACCAGCGCCTAGTGACGGTGAACTTGGTCAACCGCACTCCGGGCGAGGACCACCCGGACCAGCGCTCCCTGTTCCAGAGCTATTTCGAGCTTCAGTTCGAACAAGACGGCGAGGTGCAGGCGACCATCCTGCCTTACCCCAAGCCGCCCCAGGTCGGTGATGAGGAAAAGTCGAACGCCCTGCTGTACCGCAATACGCCCATTTTCGCCACAGGCCACGGCTGCGCCGCCGACTGGGTGACCGCCTCTACGGAGCGCGCCGCCGCACTGCGCGCTGAGTGCCTGCCCGTCCAGGAACTCCCCAGCATCACCCCCGACATCAAGAGAAAGGTCACCCGCGATGGGGGGGAGCGGGAAGAGACCATCGAAGTGCCCATGCTGGGGCTGGCTGGCCTCAAGCCTGGCTTCGACATCGAAGACAGCCTGCAGCAGATCTGTGACGGCTACGAAGACTGGATCGGGCTGCGCGAAGCCGAGATCCCCTCCCTGCCTGCGATCCACCAGCCCACGGCCCAGGCGCATCTAGAAGCCTGTAAGCGGGCGCTGAAGCGCATGCAGCGGGGCCGGGACTACCTGGTCGGGGACGCCACCGCGATGCAGGCCTTCAAGTGGGCGAACCACGCCATCCTGCTGCAGCAGATTCGCGGCGACCTGAAGCCGCGTCTGGCGACCTACAACGCTGCCGACGACCGCAGCAGCATCAGTGGCGTATACCCTCCGGTCGAGGTAGCCGCAGGGGAGGGCCGCGGCAACTGGCGCGCCTTTCAGATCGCCTTCCTGCTGCTCTCGGTGGAGTCGGCGGCCCAGGGGGAACACGATGACCGCGACGTGGTGGAGCTGATTTGGTTCCCCACCGGCGGCGGCAAGACAGAAGCCTACCTTGGCCTGACCGCCTTCGCGCTGTTCATGCGGCGCCTGCAAGATCCCCAGGACTCGGGCGTGCATGTGCTGATGCGCTACACCCTGCGCCTCCTCACGGCGCAGCAGTTCCAGCGCGCCACGGCGCTGATTTGTGCCATGGAGTACTTGCGCCAGCGACACACCCAGGCGCTTGGGGAAGCACCGTTCAGCGCTGGCATCTGGGTGGGGGGCGGCACGACGCCCAACCGCCGCGAAGACGCGCTGAAGACCCTGGGTAAGATCGTGAAGGGGACGGGCGAGTCCAACCCCTTCCTGCTGACCAAGTGCCCCTGGTGCGGCGCGCAAATGGGACCCTTCGAGCACGCTGCGCCGCTAGAGGCTGAGGAAGATGGGCGCGGCCGCAGAGGCCGACACAGCCGGGGCAGGTCCCGAGGCAAGGAGAGCCGGGCGCAAGTCTCCACCCTGGGATACGAAGACCGTGGCACCACGGTCTCCCTGCACTGCCCCGATGCGCAGTGCGACTTCTCGGAAGATCTGCCGATCTATGTCATCGACGAGGACATCTACGAGCATCGGCCCTCGCTGATCATCGGGACGGTCGACAAGTTCGCGATGCTTGCCTGGCGCCCTGAGGCGCGCTCAATCTTTGGCATCGGCCTTGATGGCCGCCGCGAGGTGTCCCCGCCAGGCCTGATCATTCAGGACGAGCTGCACCTGATCGCTGGTCCGCTGGGGTCCATGACCGGCCTCTTTGAAGGCGTGCTAGAAGACCTCTGCACCGATGATCGCAACGGCCGCGCGATCAAGCCGAAGCTGGTGTGCTCGACGGCCACCATTCGTGCCTACCGGGAGCAGGTGGGGGCTCTCTACGCGCGCCCCCGCACGGAGCTGTTCCCGCCTCCGGGGCTGGACGTCTCCGACTCCTTCTTCGCCCAGTACGCCCGGGAAAAGGACGGAAAGACGCTGCAGCGCGGGCGGCTCTACGTCGGGGTCAATGGCCCTGGCCATGGGTCCATGCAGACCACCCAGGTGCGCACCTTCAGCGCTCTGCTGCAATTCCCCAAGACGCTCAACCTCGGCAATCAGGACCCGTGGTGGACGCTGCTGACGTTCTTCAACTCGCTGCGCGAGCTGGGCACCACTGTCACCCTGTTCCAGAGCGACATTCCCGACTACATGAAGATCATTCAGGAGCGCTACAAGCTGGACAAGGGGACTGTGCGCAGCGCCTGGAACGTCAAGGAGCTCACCGGTCGCCTGGATACCGAGGAGGTGCCACAGGCGATCCGGGACCTGGAGGTCACGACCGACAACCCAGATCGCCAGCAGCCGGTGGATGTCTGCCTGGCATCGAACATCATCGAGGTGGGCGTGGATATCGGGCGTCTGTCGCTGATGGCGATTGTGGGCCAGCCCAAGACCACGTCGCAGTACATCCAGGTGTCGGGCCGGGTGGGGCGCAAGTGGTGGGAGCGCCCTGGCGTGGTGGTCATGCTTTACAACGCCTCCAAGGCGCGCGACCGCAGCCACTTTGAGAAATTCCGCAGCTACCACGAGCAGCTTTACGCCCAGGTAGAGCCTACCAGCGTGACGCCGTTCTCTCCGCGGGCCCTGGACCGGGGCCTGCGCGCGGCGCTGGTGGCCTTCGTGCGCCAGAGGGGCGAGATGAGCGAGAGCGGCCCCGCGAAGTCCCCCAAGACCTACCCCGAGGAGCTCGGCGAGGCTTTTGAGCGGTTGATTCTGGACCGGGTGGACAAAGTGGACGCAGCCGAAAAGGAGCGCGTTGAGGAGATGCTGGGCAAGATCCAGCAGGAGTGGGCTTTCCTGCAGAAGGACAAGTACCAGGTGACTGGCTCAGCGGGCATCGACCACCCTGGCTTGCTCACTCCCGCGGGACAGCACGTCAACCCCGCAGCGCGGCGGATGACTTGGATGACCCCCCAGTCTATGCGCAACGTGGATGCGAACTGCGAGGCGCAAATCACCCGCTTGCCGGACAACGACGGCATGCGGCGTATTCAAGAAGGACAGACCCGTGAGCAATAATCCCATTCGCCGCGGCCAGCTGATCGCCCCCTTCGGGGTCGGTGCCATGATCGTGGCCAAGAACGGCACCTCAATGGTGACCGGGGCCCTCGACTACTGGTACCGGCGCGAGACGGGTTCTGACCCGTCCCCGGAAGCGCTGCAGGAATTCCGGGTGGAAGAGTGGCGCCTGCAGCAGCGGTTGGGCGTCAGCCACTTCCGGCTCCCTCCGGACTGGCGGACATCGGAGGAGGGTCAGGGCGTGCCCAACGCCTACCTCACTGTGCCTTTTCTTAAGTTCCCAACCTGGTATTCCTGCCGTAAGTGCGGGCTGATGAAGCAGACCGAACCCACGGACAGCCGCGTGCCCAAGTGCGAAAGCTGCGAGAAGCGCGGCTGGTTCGGCCGTATGGTGCAGGTGCCGATCGTGGCGGTCTGTCAGCAGGGCCATCTGATGGAGTTTCCCTGGCGCGAGTGGGTACACCGCAGCCACCGCCCGAGCTGCACCAAGCCCATGCGGCTGGTGAGTATGCCTGGCGCAACCCTGGCCAGCAAGTTCATCAAGTGCGAATGCGGCGCCGGGCGCAACCTCTCCGGGGTGACCTCTGGCGGTGAAGACGGCAACACGGTGCTCACCCAGCAGTTGAGCGACACCCCTTTTCTCTGCCATGGGCAGCGGGCCTGGACGGGCAGTGCCATCGGTGAGGCGTGCGGCAGCCCCGTGCAGGGCTCCCTGCGCAATGCCCTGAATGTCTACTACGCCGACGTGCAGAGTGCCATTTTCCTGCCTATAGGCAGTGGCAGCGTGCCCGCTGAGCTACTGGAGCAGATCCGGACGTCGGTCCAGACGATGCTGTCCTCTCTCGCACACACTCCGCTGGACGAGGACATGAAGGTCGATGTGGTCGTGCGTCAGCTGCTGGCGGGGAGCCCTACCCTGGAAGACCAGTACGGCCGGGACGTGCTGGGGAAAGCGGTGCACTTGCTGCTCAACCCCCAGGCAGAGGCGTCAGGTGGTGCAGAGGAGCAGTTCTCCGACGAGACGGTCTTCCGGCATGAGGAGCACCTGGCCCTGCGCACGGACCGTCAGGGCGATGACCTCAGCACCCAGGTTCAGGACCTGAGAGAGTACCCGGGCCTCGCGCCTTATCTTGCCTGCGTCACCTTGGCCGAGAAGATCAAGGAGACGCGGGTCCTGAACGGCTTCGCGCGCGTGAACCCCCCGAACCAGGATCATTTTGAGGAGCGCCAGCGGCTGATGTGGGTGAATCCGCCTTCCCCAGAAGAGGCGTGGTTGCCAGCCCAGGTGGTGTACGGCGAGGGAATTTATCTCTCGCTTGATGAGGACAGGCTGCAGGAGTGGGAGACACGGCCCGCCGTGCACAACCGGATCGCGAAGTTGGCTGAGCGCGCCGTGGGGACCCGGACGCCTCCCACACCGCGCCTTGTCCTGCTGCATACGCTCTCGCACCTGCTGATGAACCAATTGACCTTCTCCTGCGGGTACAGCTCGGCCACATTGCGCGAGCGGCTATACGCCTCCTCAGACGCGCGGACACGCATGGCGGGCATCCTGATCTACACCGCGGAGGGCGATGCCGACGGCACCTTAGGCGGCCTGGTGCGTATGGGGAAGGGCGCGAACTTCACGGCCATGTTCCAGCAGGCCATCATGAACGCGTCGTGGTGCTCGGCCGACCCAGTGTGCATGGAAGCCGGCGACCATGGTGGGCAGGGACCGGGGTCGCTCAACCTTGCGGTCTGCCACAGCTGTGGGCTGGTGCCAGAGACCGCCTGTGAGCTGTTCAACCGCTTCCTGGACCGGGGCCTGGTGGTGGGAACACCCGAGCAACCCGAGCTGGGCTTTTTCGCTGACCTGTTGTTGCGATGAGTTCGCCCTGGGTCCTCCCTGGAGAGGTGCCTTGCGTGCTCCTGACCATCCGGGTGACGGATAACGCCTACGGAGATAGCGAGGACACTTACATCTACCCAGCGCGCTACCGCGCTGCGCTGGCTCCCCTTGAAGCCGGGCAGCCTATGCTGGCCCTGATCTATGAGCCGCGCCATGGCAGCGGGCGGATGGCCTACGTGGCCTGGGCGCTGCTGTCCACGCCGCCAGAGCCCACTGGGAAGGGGCGGAATGGGCAGCAGGAGTGGCGGGTCCGCTACGACGGCGGGTTGATTCCACTGCCGCGTCCGGTGGCGCAGGAAGAGGGCGGGCAGGTCTTCGAGACCCTGCTGCGTGGCGTGCCGCGAGAACTGCGGGGGCCAGCGCAGCGCGGAATGTCGGTGCGCTCCCTGGCCTGGGCAGACTTCTGCGCGGTCCTGGCTGCAGCGGGTCTACTCCCGCTGGCGCTGGAGGTCACCCCCGTGGAGCGCGTGGCACGCCAGCGCGTCCTGGTCGAGCGGCTAGTCAGGGAACGGGGCTTCCGGCTGCGGGTGCTCTCCGCGTATGGGTGGCGCTGCGCGGTCACCGGGTGGTCGGCCCCACCCAGCCTCTCGCACGCCCTGCTCGACGCGGCGCACCTGGTCCCGGTGAAGGATGGTGGCAGCGACGGTGTCCGGAACGGTCTGGCGCTGACGCCTACGGTCCACCGACTCTTTGACGCGGGGGCGCTGGGCTTCACCCTCGAAGACGGCTTGTGGCGCCTGGAGCGCCGGGGGCCACTGGATGACCTGCGACTTGAGGGACCAGGGGGCCGATTGGAGTTGGCCCATGGGCAGCCGCTGATTCTGCCGGGGGACCGTCGGTTATGGCCCGAGACCATGGGGATGGGCCGTTCCGCTTGAGGAACGGCCCAGGGGGAGAAATTCAGGCCCAGCCCTGCACTGCCGATAGCCGCCCTCGTCGACCCGCGCCAGTACCCGCGATTCAAAAGACGCGGGTTCCATCGGCAGGCGCCGCACTGACACCGCCACCACCGCTTCCAGTCTTAGGTTCAGCCTCCCGGTCTAGTCTCCAGCTGGTCCAGGAAGCGTTCCGAGAGCCATGCGGCCAGCCACTCGCGGTCCACTCACGGTTGAACCTTCAGCCCCCCGCCGAAATGGTCATGGTCCATCGGCTCGCCACGCCAGAAGATGTCCCAGAAGCGCTCGCGTGCCTCATCCTCGTTAGAGGCCGCCGTCACCAGGAACTGCATCTGGAGGCCCTCACCGATGGCAAAGTAGTCCAGCTGTAGTGTGGAGACCAGACCGTGGATACGCCATCACCTGAGCCGGTAGGCTCGGATCCATGGTCCCTTTGAATCACGCTTGCGACTACCACTGATGCAAAGCGCTTTAGGACAGCGTTCGGTCCTTATGCCCCTTTCAGCTCGGCTCTCTCTCGAGTGCTGTGGCCAATCCCTGGGCAAGGCGTGTCGCTCTCTCCAGGTTGGTGTTACCCCCCTGGGCGCTGAAGCCCGCGCTGTGGGTGGAGTGCACGTGGTCCCGCAGGGAGGCGCGGCGCAGGTCACCGGGAGGGGCATACGGGACTCCGGCTTTGCGGCAAGCCGAGTGCAGGGCGGCTCGCAGGTCGCGCTCGATCTTGTAGGGGAAGACCTTACCGCGGGCGAACAGGCCCCCTGCCTCCCGATGTAGGGCTTGCAGCGCTTGGAGTGCCGCGTCGCTTAGGCGAGTGACCGTATGGGGCCGCAGGGCGACGCCGGTGGCCATGTCGAAGTCGTCCCACTGTAAGAGCAGTAGCTCGCGGACGCGGTAGGCGTGTTCGTCGATCAGCACCAGGGCGGCATGCAGCGCAGGGTCGCTCCGGGTGACGCGGTGCAGGGCCGCAACTTGTTCGCGGGTGATAAGGGGAGCCCCAGCGCGTTCGTTGGGGGGGCGCTGGATGCCGTCCAGTGGGTTGTGGGTCAGGACCCCAACCTGGATGGCTTGGTTGTAGATGTTGCTGAGCAGGGAGAGGCGCAGGCGAATGGTGTTGGGTTTTGCGTCTGGACCACGGTGATTGAGACGAGCGACCTGGAGCAGCCAGGAGTGGAAGTCCCCTGGGGGACAGAGCAGATCGATCCCATCTGTGGCGGCCTGTTTGAAGATCAGGCTCAGCAGCGTGAATGCGGTATTCGGGGGAACAGGCAACTGGTCGCGGACGTGAGGGAGAAGTTCGTCGAGGCGAGATTGGGTCAGGGCATCTCGAATCTTGGTGGCGCGTTCGTCGAGAAGATCCATGCCTCACCCTACCAGTTAATCACCGTTAATAGACAGACCACTAGCTCCGACCATCCTCCACCTACCCCTCCCCTCCCAACCTCCGCCCCAGGTGCTGATTCAGCACCTGAGCAATCAAAGGATTGACCCTCAGCTCCCGCTCCAGCATGTGCCAAGAAATCAATGGAACTTCACCCGCCCACATCTGGTGAGCCACCCTGAGGTACGCCGCGTTGAGTTGCTCGGCATGAGGCACGTCAGGCGAGAACGTCTGACGAACGGCCGCTTCGACACGTCCGAGGTCAGCATCCAGGATGCTGGAGCTGTAGCGGCGAAGCGCAGCCGTAAAACCAGCTGACCAATCCAGGGAGACATTGACCGACCGCGGAGTCTCACCCAGACCCCAATGGGTGACTTCAGGCGGGACCCCTGGCGTAAGACGCATATGGGCCACAGTTCCGGACGCGAGAGCGCTCGGATTGATAACCCAAACCCCTTGGTACAACGTCACCATAGGAATGTGTGTGTGCCCATACACCACGATGCTGGCGCCTGCGGCCTGAGCGTGAGCCATCAGGTGTCCCATGCGTCCCCTTTTCACAACTCCATCTCGTCGGCTCGCCGAGCGAAATGACTGTGCCACAGGAAAACCCTGTGCGTTTGAATGCTCAGGCTTGGCCGCTCGGGAAGTTTGCGCTGCGCTGTCCCAGTGTCCTCGAGCAGCTACTACAGGTGTGAGCTGATGGAGGACCCGAGGTTTCCCGACATCATCGGGATGGAGGATCAGGCCGATATCGGCGAAAGCGGCTGATGAGAAATGTCCTGCTGCGATGCCATGGGTACAGTGCAGCATAAGCCGGGGCTGGGGCAGGAAGGGGGAAAGTAGGAGGGGGATGTCTATTAACGGTGGTTAAGTGGTGGCTGCAAAAAATGGCCGCGCCAGCTCCCCACCCCAATTCACATCCTGACCGTTAAATGAGGACAAACAGGCGCGTTGCGCGTGATCTGTCAGCCCTTTTCCTTGCCCTCAGTCAAGATAAAAGCCTGAACCCGACAGCCTTTTGTTGACATGGGTGTTTATGGCTGCTAATATACACGCAACGAGTACCCAAGCGCCCAGCAATGGGAGAGGCTAGGGTCTTTTTTCTTGCCCGCTCTGGACGACGTCGGTACCCTGGGAGCCGCACATGAAGCCGGTGTACACCAAGACGCCCCTCACCCTGTCAGAACAGGTCCAGCACCTCCAGGACAAGGGCCTCCTCATCCCGGACGCTGAGTATGCCCAACTCGCTCCGGCGGGTCGGCCTGTACCGCCTCAAAGGCTTCCTGCTGCCCTACAAGACCCCGACGGGATACGCGCCGGGAACCAGCTTCGCTGACGTGGAACGCCTGATGGTCCTGGACGAAGGTCTCCGGCTGCACGTGTTGAAGGCCATGCAGACCGTTGAGGTCGGCATCCGGCAGGCCATTGTTCAATACATGCTCGAACGGTATGGGCTGCGGTGGTACGCCGACCCGGGGCACTTCCACGAGCCGAACGACTTCTTCGACCACGCCGAGTTTCTGCAAAGGGTCACAGAGGAGTTCACCCAGATGCCGGAGCTGTTCGTCGGTCACTACCGAGAACGGTATGACCTGGATGCCCCGCCGCCGATCTGGATGATTGCGGAGACCATGAGCCTAGGCGGCTGGTCCAAGCTTTTCACGGCCCTGAGGTCGCAGGAGGACAAGGACGGTATCGCGGCTCCCACCGGCATCCGCGCCAGCACCTTCGCCTCCTGGCTGCACGCCCTGACGGTGGTCCGCAACGTCTGTGCCCATCAGTCCCGCCTGTACGACCGGGTGTTTGCCACCATGGGCGTCGCGGACAACAAACGGGTCCGCCGGAGGTTGCTGGAACACTCGTTCGACCCCCGGGATACGAATGCCCTCCGCCTCGCGCCGCGGCTGTACGCCCTTCACCGCCTCACGCAGGCGCTCGATCCGGGGTGCCCCTGGACGGACGAATTGAAGGGGGTCGTGGCCGGATACAGCCTGGAAGAAGTCTCGCGGTTGGGGTTCCGGGTGGGGTGGGAGCGTCAGTCGGAGTGGACGTGAGGTCCTGGTTCCTTCCCGGAGTAGGGCTGGAGGGGTGAACATGCAATTGGGTTCGCGGGTTTCTTGCGCCTTTTGTTGTTGCCCCTCATAGGGCTGATTCAGGTGTAGGTTGCTCACGCTTCTTTGCTCGGAGACGGCTGAAGTCGGAATCTGAGTTGGAGGGAACCAGGCCGCACCGACACTGCCCGTATGGCCTCTCTCCCCAGCCTGCGGCGTGGCTGCTTGTGGCTCGTCCTCGCCCTCGCGGCCGCCCTCCTCGTGTTCGGCCTCGTCCTGACGCTGATCGCGCGTGGGCAGTTACCCCTCTCCAGCCTGCCGGTGACTGTCCTCGTGCTGGGTCTGGGCGGGGCGGCTCTGGGGCTGGTCTTCACCCTCAGCCTCACCGGACCCGCCCTGAGTCGCCGCCGAGAATTGGCCCTGGCCAGGGTCCTGGCCGAGGTGACCGCCGGGAAGTACCGGCCCGCCCCCGACGAGGTGTGGCTGTTCAAGCGCCGCGGCTGGTGGACCCACACGCGCGAACTCACCCCACTCGGCCAAGCCGTGCTCGACCGGCGCAGGGGAGAGGAGCGCCGTGTCTGAGGTGACCCGTGCGCCGGGCGTGAGGGCCTGGGAGCGGCGCCGGTTGGAGGGTGGACGGGAACGGGTGCAACGCTTTCTCTCGGCGAGGGAACCGGTCCACGACGGAGCGACACTCCTGCTCTGCCTGCCGCCAGAGGTACGTCCCCTGGCCCAGGCCCCGGGACCTGATCTGGACGCGGCGTACCAGCAACTCTGGAGCGACGGCTTTCTCCAGCTCGCTCCACCCGAACCGGGGCTGCCGACCGTGCACCGCGGTTGGCTCACCCTGCTCGCCAGCCTCCAGGACAGCCGGACGGGCGCGGTCGCCGCCAACCGTGCTCTGCGAGAGAAGGTGCTGGGCAGGGTCTTGAAGCAGGAGAAGCACGACCATCCTCCCCTGTGGACCGTGGGAGAGCCCTGGTCCGGCTTGCGGGTCCTGCACACCACGGTCGGCCCCTGGGACCTGACGATGGTGAGCGGCGAGAGGAGTTGCACCTACGTGTTCGAGGTGCCGGACTGGGCCTGGGAGGACACCCACCTGCGCCCCGTCCGTTTGCTGGACACGCCGGGCGAGACCTGGGGGCGGAGCGCGGTGGTCCTCTGCCCTCCGGAAGTGACGCAGGTCGAATTGCGCCGCTGCGTGAGGGCGCTGCTGGAGGTGTTCGCCGAGGCGGTCGGCCGGACCTTCGGGCTGCGTCCCACCGCCTCGCAGATGGCGGCGATGCTCGGCGCCCGGCATGGTCTGGACGTGACGGACCTCTCCCTGGAGATCGAGACGCACGACGTGCTGTGCCTGGACGAGCTGGCGCGGATGGGCCCCGACACTCCGGCCTCTCTGGCGGCCCGCCCATGATCCGGCGCGACCACGGTCGGAGCGTCCTCCTAGCGAGGCCCTCCGCTCTGCCCACGTCCTGGCAGGACGCGCTGGACGGCCTGCGCCCGGACAGGTGGCCTTCCGGTGAGGAGGTGCCGCTGAACTTGGAGGAGATCGTCCGGGCGGCCGAGGCGCGCGTGACCGTGCCGCGCGGCTGGGACGCCCTGCTCGCCCGTTCACGCCGCGAACCGCTGGCGGTCACGGCCGCCCGCTGGCAGCGCTCGCCGGACCGCGTGCGGCAGATCGAGGGACGGGCCTGGCAGCAACTGCGGGCGCACACCCGCCATCAAGCCTGGCGAGCGGAACTCTGGGCCTTGGCCGCCCGGCCGCGCGTGGTCCAGGTGCGGCCGGACATCGAACATGCCTGGGCGCTGCTGGTCGAGGGGACGCGCGCGCTCGACCAACCCGAGGTGCGCACGGTCCGTCTGGCACCCGGCCTCTGGGCGCTGTACCGGGGTGCGGCCCCGTCTCGGTTGCGAAGCGTCACCCTCCCCGCCGGACGGGTCCTGACAGCCGGTGAGGCGGCGGCCGTGCTGGGTCTGGATGAAGCGCTGCTGGCCGTCGTGTGGCCCGCGACGCGGGTGTGGCGCACCCGGAACGGGGACTACGCCGGGCATACCGTGGCCTGGACGAGCGGGGAGTGGCTGGCCGCACTGGCCGAGGTGCTGACCCGGGCCGGACAGACCGCGTGGGAGGAAGACCTGCTGTTTCGCGCCTACCGCACGCTGCCGGACGCGCCGGAGGTGGAGGAGTCCAGTCTCAAAGCTGCCCTTCGACGTTCGCGCCGCTTCGCGCGGACGGAAGTGCCCCGGGTATGGCGCTTCCGGACTCAGCCGTGGGCCGACCCTGACGACGTCATCCCCTTGGAACGCCCGGAGGTCCACGCATGAGTTCCCCCTACAGCGGCCAGTTCCCCCTGTTGCGGTCGCCGGGCCTGGACGGCGTGCGCGGTCTGGCCGCCCTCGCTGTGGTGTTCAGCCACGTCGCCACGTTGACCTACGTGCCTTGGGGACCTCGCCTGCCGACCCCGGCCGAGTTCACCCTCTGGTACCTGGGGGCACCTGCCGTGGACCTGTTTTTCGTCCTGAGCGGGTACGTCGTGGCCAGAAGCCTACTGCGCCGCCCGGCCGTGCGGCCCTACCTGGCCCGGCGGGTGGTGCGGCTGGCCCCGCTGGCCTACCTGGCAGTGGGGCTCGCCGTGCTAACACGCTTCGCTGCAAGCCACGCCTCCGACGACTTCAGCGTGCTGATCACGCGCGACCTTCGCGCGCCGCTCACGCCCCAGGACCTGCTGGGCGCGCTGACCCTCAGCTTTCCCGCCCTCAACGCCAACCACCTCAACCCGCCGCTGTGGACATTGATCGTCGAGATGCAGGTCGCCCTGCTGATGCCGCTGTTCACTCGCCTGGCCCGCTGGCCTTGGACGCTGCCCGTGGTCTGGTTCCTGTGCCTGGTCGCGGCCACGCTCGGCTGGGTGCAGGCGGCGTACTTTCCGCTGTTCTTCCTGGGATCGGTGCTGGCCGCCCAGCGCTGGACGTTGCCGAGGTGGGCCGTGGTCCCGGCCCTGCTCGCCGGGCTGGCCGTGCTGCTGCAACGTCACGTCACCGGAAGCGACGAGGTTGTTACACGCTACCTCACCGCCCCCGGCGCGGCCCTGGTGATCCTGACGATCATGGGCGGCGGCGCCCGTCGGTTCCTGGAAGCGCCGCCCGTGCAGTGGCTCGGTGAGGTCAGCTACAGCCTGTACGCGGTCCACTTCCCGGTGCTGCTGGCGCTGAGCGTCCTGGGAACACGCGCCGGGTTGAACCTCAGCGCCTGCGGACTGCTCGCCGTGCCGCTGTGCCTGCTGATGGCCGCCGTCACGCAGCGCTGGGTGGAGCGGCCCCTGCTGAACGTCCTGCGCCGTGCACCACGTCCTCATCCCCTGGCTGCGCCTTGACCTATGCCCAACGGACGCACCCATACCCTGATCAACACCATCGTCGTCTCGTCTGTCACGGCCGTCGCCGAGCGGCTCGGTGTTCCGCTGGGTGATCCCGTCGTGGTGGCCTTTCTGGCCGGTACCGTGATCGGCACCGTGTTCATCACCCCTGACCTCGACATGGCCCGGGTGCGGACCGATGCCCGGCGCGCCTGGGGACCCTTCGAGCTGCTCTGGTGGCCTCTGCTCAAGGTGAGCCGTCACCGCGGCGTCAGCCACACGTATCTCCGGGGACCCCTGATCCGGATCGTGTACCTCGCCTTCATGCTGGGGCTGTTCTTCCTCAGCGTGCGTGTCGGCTGGCGGCTGACGGGCCTGCCCTGGACAGTGGGGAACTGGTCCAGGTCCCTGCCGGGTGGCTGAACGGCTCCATCCTGCTGTGCGCGCTGCTCGGATACTGGATCGCGCAGGTCCTGCACCTGCTGGCCGACCGCATTCCCCTGAGCTGGCGGCGGCTGTGATCCCAGCCTTCGGTCAGGTCGAAGTCTGGCTCGGCCAGGTGGCGGGTTGACCGATTCCCCTCGGGCGGGGCACGCTGAGACACCAGAGCCCGAGGCCGCCGTGAGCTGCGGCCCAGGCAGGGGCTCAGCCGTCGGAACGCCGGGTGCCGGACGGCCACTGGACGGGCAGGGGCACGCGGCCAAGGAGACGCGCCCCTGCTCCCCGCACCAGCACAGGCGAGCACGCCAGGACGCCAGCGAAGACGCCCCCATCGGGGGCATTGTGCCGTCCGCTGAAGGCTCCAGACAGTTCTGGAGTCGTGCAGGCGAGGCTCCTGCACCCGCATCTCCTGATCGCGTCGGGGCAAACGCTCTACCCTTTGGCTATGCCGGAAGTCTCCCCCAACCCAACCTATTCCGGGCACCTGAGCCAGCCGCGTTATCTCCAGCGGGACGGCCGACCGCTCTTTCCCGACTACCGCTACGAGCTGCCCGAGGACGTGCCCCGCGTGGTGTCCTGGGGCGAGCAGGACCACCTGACCTATGCCGCGCACCTGCTCGCTTTTGACCTGTTCCGCAGCCAGGCCATTGCCGAGACGCTCGCGGACGACCTGCGTGAGCGGGTGTTGCGTCCCTTGCCCCACGACCAGCCCTGGCAGATGACCCGGGAGGAGTTGCTGGAGCGGATCGGCGTCCCGGACACGCTCACCTTCGAGGTGCAGGGCCAACTCCTCACCCTGCCCGCCCTCGCCGTCCCCGAGGAGGGCCACCTGCGGGTGCTGCTGTGGTCGGGCGACACCTGGCTCCAGAGTGACCAGTTCGAGGTCAGCCCACAGGAGACGGCCGGACAGGACAGCTTGCCCGCGCTCTTCCTGCCCGACGCAGAGGACCTGACGCCGCTGCGACGCTTTGCCGAGACGCACGGCCTGAGGCTGGACGAAGACCACGGCTGGATTTCCCTGGGAGGTCGCCTGCCGGAGGTGCTGGCGGCCTTCCAGACCCGCGCCCGCGAAGTCCTCGACGTGGAGGCGGTCGCCCAGAGACTCCAACACCTCGACCAGCCGCTGATTCCCGGCGAGGCGGTGCCGATTCACCGCGCGGTGGAGCTGGGGGGACGGGCTCGCGCTCTGCTGGCGCGCTGGACGGTCGGCCAGCTTCACGTGTCCCACTGGTCAGGGGTGCTTGCCCGGCCCATCGTCGAGGACCGGGCCCATGAGGCGGCGCAGCGGTACAACACGGAGCTGCGTGAGCTGATCCAGCAGCTCCTGAGCAGCTTCACCTCGTCCCCCCACGAGGTGGTACGGCTTCAGGTGGCCCCCGGCTGGTACCGGGTGGAGGACCACGTTCTGCGCATCATGCCAGAGGGGGAACTGCGGGTGCAGACCTTGCAGGAGTATGTGGCCTGGCGCAACCGGCGACCGTATGACGTGGAGCGGGATGTGGAGTGGCGAAGGGCGCCCGACGAGGGACAGTTGCTGCGGCTGGTCAACGTGCGTGATCCCGGCCCGCCGCCCGCGCGTCCCGACTGGGTTGCCCTGATCTGAAGGGCATGGAACACATGTCTGGCCCAGACGAGCACTCCCCGCCCCCTCACCGTGGACAACGGTGTCGACCTGACTCGAACGGCACAACCAGCCTGAGCGGCTCTTGCGTGTGGGGGCGTCGGCAGAAAGAATGGAACGGTGTGGCGCGTCCGACAAGGCTGGAGGGCACTCAGTGGCCTGTCCTCCAGCCTGTTTGAAGCCGTGGTCTACCCGAAGGGGCGGCCTACCGAGCCCACCGAAGAAGCTCTTGCCCAGCAGGAAGCGGCGCGAACCGCCCTCAAGGTCGTCCAATTCGCCCGGGAGATGCTGCGCGAAGGGCGGGAGGCCAGTCCGGAACAGCGGCGAATGGCCCTCCAATCGATGGTCAAGATCTGCGTGCAGCAGTTCCAAGCCGAACGAATGGCGGAGGTGTTGGTTGGGAGACACGCCGATGCCCAGGACAGCGATCCCTTCAAGGCGCTGTTCCGGTCTCACTCCCGCCTCAATCCGCACGTACGTGCCCTCCACGATCTGATTCGGGACCGACGGGGGGAGGCTGTGGTTCGGCTGGCCGATGGCCTGTCGATCACGGCACCCTGGCACACCGACCGCCTCGGACGGGCTCTGTTGCGTTACGGCATGGAGTGGGGTCGACGGAACTATCAATGGCGGCAACAACCGGACCAGAGCGGAACGGTGTACCTGCCCTGGGGCATCTACTGTGTGGGCAAAGGGAACCACAGCGCCGCCTCCGGTATGTTCTGGGGTGACGGCGAATTGAAAACCACCCAGATCTCAGACTGGACGCCCTTGCTGGAGCACGTTCGCCTGACCAAGAAAGGACTGGTTCGAACGGAGGACCCGGAGAGAGTGGTCCTCGCCAGCGCGGCCTGGCCCATCCTGGCCCTGATCGGTCTGGGTCCGCTGCTGATCGAGCAGGGTGGGACGTACGGCGCACGGGTGCACCTCGAGGACTAGGACCCGCCGGACGGTTCCTGGGGCCTGCGCAGCACCATCAACTCGCGCCACAAATGGAAGCAGACATTCGGGGGGACCTGATCTGCTGGACATTTTCGAGCTGGGACGGCTGTCGTCGGGTGAAGGAGCAAGCTCACGGGTACACAGGTCCCTACGAGCCCATACTCTTGGCCTGTAGACCACTGGAGTATGCTGGTGGGGTGTCCGTGACGCTCGATGGATTCGCCAAACTCTATTCCCAGCGGCAAGTTAACGTTCAGAAGTGTATTTATTCAGAATCACCCGGCCTATTTATAGGTGCCGGTCTAGACTATGGACTCTCCCCCTTGTGGTCCGACCTGATAAAGGAACTGCTTGTTGCCTGCCATGCCACACTACCTACAGGATCGTTGAACTGCCCACAGCAGGCAAGGGTAGCAAAAGAAGCTAACGAGACAGAGTATAAAAGAATTATTCTGGATAGGTTTAAGGATTGGGATAACTTAATTCAGAAGGCCGTGACTAAGTTGCACCTCCTCCCACTTTCCACTGTGGTAACGACCAACTACACAGGGGCTATTCGTGATGCCCTCTCACACCAATATTTCTCAGTAAAAGCTTTGCCAGACATCAACGAGCATGATCTGGCCGGAAACCCTAAAACTATTTTTCACATTCACGGCCTGCTAGAGGGCGCAACAGCAGCGAGTTTCTGCGTCATCCTCTCCGAGGATGAGTATGAGCAATATTACGGTCCTACTGGGACCGTAGAAAACTTTTTAATGGCGTACTTCAAAGGTCGAAACGTTGTGTTCATGGGTTTTAGCTTTGATGACCCATTTATTTACACAATACTTCTTAAGATAAAGGAGCTGGAAGATAAATACTCGAAGAGTTCGTCCGGAGCCTTTAACAAGCCTTCTAGATATGCACTGATGGGATTGGATTTCAGCGAAGTTAAGACTAAGGGTTCTAAGAAGACTATTCTAGATGTTTCATACGTTCAACAAATCGAGGAAAGATTAGAAAATATTGGAGTTGTTCCCGTATGGTATGATTCCAGTGACAAGCATCATCGCCTGTCCACTTTGATAGACGAATGGTTTAGGGAGGCCAATAAAAATAATCCTACTATTGAAGAGGAGAGGATTACGTATGACGGCTGAACTCTATCCATTTCTGGCACAATTGGATGCTTTTTTGGGAACTCCTCAACCGTCTAAAGAAGATCTGAGAACTTTAAAGGCGGCGCTTGAAAATCCCCACTTAGATCAATATTTCTTTTCTCGTTTAACACATGAAGACTGGCTCGCTCCGCTAGATGAGCACGGTTTCTTCCACGATCTTGCCGCTTATTCAAGTCGCCTCATCTATCTGGGTAAGATTGCAGCGCAGCACCCCTGGCCCGTCGCTTTGTTACTGCGACAAGCCTCGATCTCGGAACACAACAAACACCAGGCCCTCGAGGTGGCGCGCAACCTTCCTCATGACGTGCTGTGGAGCCTAGTGCCCACGCTTCAAGCTTGGATTGCCCAAGAACATGATTCCCTGGCGGCGTTCTCCTGGCTGCATCTAACGCAAGATCTTTTGATTCAAGGAGCCCCCACACCGTTAAAAGCAACCTTCACAGCTTCGTTCCTGGAGCCCTGGCTGGAAAGCGTAGCGCACGAGGAGTCAGCCTTCGGTCAAATTGAAACCCACCTCGATTTCTATCACTACGCACACTTTTTAGAGGAACATCGTACCCTTCTGCATCAGGAACGCTGGTACGGCGACGTGCTTTGTGTGTCCCTTGCCAAATTCGCCACACTCCGCCAGCTTCTCGACGGTAGTGAAGCCGATCACTACCGGGTGTACCGTCCTCATCTGGATCACCGAGAACGTTTCGACCTCGGACGGCCAGACAACGCCCTGATCGATGCCCTGGTCGCCCTGATGGTCGATCCTGCTTTCCGTCCCTGGTGGCAGCAACTTTGGACCGCCCTGAGCTGGCAGCCTTACAGCATCTTCAAACGGCTGCGCCTGTACTGGCTGGGACAAGTGGACGACGTACCGCGAACCTGGGTTCAGCAAGCCCTTCTAGACCGCCAGGCCTTCGACGAACCCACCTATGAGATGGAGTACACGGCGGCATGTGAGCGGCAACTCAAGCGCTTACCCGGTCGGCAACAGACTCAGGTGTTAACGCAACTGTTGGCTTGGCTGGAACAAGGCACGGTCACCTACGGGTGGAGGCGTCTGGACCCCGCTCTCCACGAGGAGAACACGGAGGCGTTGGCACGTCGGCAGTGGAGACAACTCCATAAATTAGGACCAAACCTCCCGCCGCCCGTGCTGGAGCGCCGTGCACAGCTCGACAAACAATTTGGCGAAGTGCCGGAACCCAGCATCAGCACGATCCAGGTCGTGGAGGGCTCCCATTCCACGCTGGCTCCAGATGCATTTCAGGGCCTGAGCGCTCCCGAACTCCAGCGCCTCCTCCGGCGCCCTGCACCGCCCACCGGTCAGGCTTTTGATCGAGAGGAAGATCGGCTCGAAGGCGTCGCCCACCGGCTGGCTCAAGATGTGGGCCTCCGCCCCCGGTTTTACTACGAGCACCTGCCGCTCTGGGCAGAGTTACCTGCACCCTACCTGGGCAGCATCTTGTCCGGCTTGCTGAACCGGAAGGAGGAACTGGCAGGTGTCGAGTGGACCCCCTGTTTGGAGACACTCACGGTCATCGAGGGGCGTAAAGACCGGGGGGAAAGATCCCGTCTGCGCGGCCAGCTCTGCACCCTGATCGAGATCATCCTGCTCAAAGACGGGGCCACACGCCAGCAGGGGCGAACGCAGGTGCTGCCCATCGTCGAGGCGTTGATCCTACTGCTGTCCGACCATGATCCCCTCTCTGACGTGGAAGACCCGGGCGTGGAGCGTTACGGAGACGCTTACTCCCGCTCGATCAACGTTACCCGCGGGCAGGCCATTCACGCGTTGGTTGCGGTCATGGCCTGGGTCATCGACGAGCAGGAGATAGAGCCAGACCTCCGGCAAGCAGCTCTGGAGCGACTCAGGACGGCGCTGCTTGAGCACTACCGGATGGAACAGTCCAGTGCCGTCTTCGCTGCGCCTGCGCCTTTCCTCGCCTACTTGCACGACCGTGAACGGGAGTGGTTCACCGCCTTTTGGAGGCCGTTGATCCTGGACGCGCCGCCTCATCTGGGAGGCGCGGCCTGGAGTACCTATCTGGAGCACAGCCAGTACTCCAGCGCGCTTTTTAGAGAGATGCGGCCCGCCTATGTCCGCTATGCGCGGCAAATGGCGACCGACAGCCCCGGCTGGCCGACAGGCAAAGACACGCAGAGGGCTTTCGGGTCGCACCTGATGATCTTTTTCGTCCGGGGGGTGTTGCAATTCGGTGAGCAGGACGCGCTGCTTGAAACTTTCCTGGAACGCGCACCCGCCGAAACCGTCGGGGAGGCGTTGAGTTCGCTCGGTCGCACGTTGGAGCGAGAAGAGCAGGTTGACGAGGGACCGCTGAGCTTGGCCCGGCAGCTCTGGCAGTTCGTTCGAGACACCCTGTTGCAAAGGCGCCCCGCAGATCGGCAGATACTGCTTCGTCCATTCGGCTGGTGGTACGCGAGCGGCAAGTTCGATGAGACGTGGGCCCTCCACGAGCTTCAGACCATCGCCGCAGAAGCACTGGTGGAGGGTCAACCACAAGTGATCGAGTGTCTGACGCAGATTGCTCCGACGTACCCAGTTGAAGTTTTGACGATCCTGCGTTATTTCGTTGGGCAGAAAAACATGTACTTGCATGAAGTTCTAAATTTTCGTCCTATACTAGATATGCTTCTAAAGCAACGATCTAGTGAGTTGGATCAAGCGGTAAACTCACTAGTAGAAGCGATTATGGGCCTAGGAGTAATTAACGAATTTCGACCCTATTATCGAACTTGAAGGACGGTTCGCAGAGAAGTGGTCCAATTTCTACAGGTAAGGTGTCATCTGAAAAGGTTTGCCCCATGAAAAGCTAAGAATTCCCCTTGGTCGTCAGGCAAGGATCCTCTGTACCGGACATCTTCAGGCTAGAGCTGTGCTGGACGGAAAATTCCTAAACGTGTGACAGGTTGCGAACCGGCACGACAATCGGCGGTGTTTTGGGTGTGTGACGACTCCAAAACCCGCCGATCTTCAGCGTACCGAACTGACCCGCCACTTCAAAGCCTGCGTGCCTTTCCTTCGCCACGACACGCTGCAGCGTGTCGTCGATCTCATCTTCGCCATGGTCACGGCCCGAAGCGTGAATCAGAGTGACCTGTGCACCCACCTGCCCGGAGCGAGCTCGATTGAGGCGAAGAAACGCCGGGTGGAGCGGGGCTGCCGGGATCCTCAGCTTACAGAGCCGGTCTTCCTCGCTTTCCTGTTGGCCCTGCTGCCCCCAGGGAAATTGTTGCTCAGTATGGATCGCACCACCTGGGAACGCGGGGATGCACCGCTGAATCTCCTGGTGCTGGGCGTCGTGTTGCACGGATACACGGTGCCGCTCGTCTGGACCGCCCTGGATCACGACGGCAACAGCGGCACCTTGAAGTGTATTCAGCTGGTGTCGCGTCTCCTGAAGGCCCTTCCAGCGTCCCGCTGGAAGGGTCTGGTCGCCGACCGAGAATTCATCGGCGGTGAATGGTTCCGCTTTCTGAGGCGAAAGAAAATCAAACGGGCCATCCGCATCCGAAAAAACGCCGTCATCGACGAGTTGCGCGTGGACGAGTGGTTCGGTGATCTGAACGTTGGGGAAGTGCGGTGCCTGGCTGAACGGGCCAACGTCTACGGTGAGGTGATGCAAGTCGTCGCCACCAGGTCCCCTGCAGGGGACCTGGTGGCCATCGCAACGGATTTCAGCGTATGGGACACCTGTGTTCTGTACCGGGCGCGCTGGTCCGTGGAGTGCACCTTCGCGAGCCTCAAGGTCCGCGGCTTTGACCTGGAGCGCACGGGCATCACTCGCCCTGAACGGTTAGAACGTCTCTTCGGGCTGGTCATCCTGGCGTGGGTGAGCTGCCTGCGGGTGGGCGTGTGGCTCCAGGCACAGGTACCAGTCAAGGTGAAGGCTCATGGTCGCCCGGCCATGAGCCTTGTGCGGTACGGCGTGGAACGTCTTTGCAATGCGCTGCGCTGGATGCTGCCCGAGTTGCCCTGCCTGATCAAGCTGCTGAGGACTCCATTTCCCATGCCAGACGGGGTTTAAAGGAAAGATGTCCGGTACAGAGCACCGACTTCCTTAAAAGGCACCGTGCTCCGCACTCAGTACCATTTATCTCACCGACTTGGTACGCCTTATTCAGAGCCAACCGAACAGTTACCAGCATTATCGCTCAAGAGCTTGTCGGCACCACCTTTTCTACTCTAGCTATAAAGGACCACTCGTGAATCAAGAGGATTTTCGTTTGCTCAACGAGTTGCGCGAGATGTTGGTTGAGTCAAATGTGGATCGCTACGCAGGTCTGGGCGACCGTGCCCGTATGTTGCAACTCGTGCAGGACGTATACGAGGACCGAACGGACTTGCCAGAACTGCGTGGCGTACTCGACCTCTTCATCCTTGGCATCTTGCTCGCCTACCGCGGAGTGAAGGCCAGGGACCCGCAGCTGGCCGCCACCCTCTTCCACTCTTGGATGCAGGACGTGCCAGGTGCGCCGAACTCCCGATTGTTGGAACGCTGGCGCACCCTGGTCGAAGCCAGCCATGCCCTCAAAAGCACGACTACCTCCCAGAACGTCGTCAGTACCTGGGTCGCAGCAAAGGCCGTCACACTCGCCTCTGCTGAGTTCCTCAGCGGCCTGTTGGGCTTCTTGATCATCTGCTGGCAGGTTGCCAACGGCCACCCATGGAAGCCGAGCACACTGGGGAAAACCCTGAACGAGAAATTGGACCTGTTCGAGCAACTTACCGGCGGGGAGGATGGTGCCTTCTTCGTGTACTTCCGGTTGATTGACCGGCCGGTTCGCAACGCCATCGCCCACAGCGACCTGACGTTGGACCGCGCACGGGCGGAGGTAATTCTCGGAGAGCGCATTAACGGCACCCGCACTGAACGGCGTGTTTCCCTCGTTCATTTCATGGGACTGGCGATGGTCGGCTCTCACCTTCCCCACGCTTACCTGGCAGCCCTCAGCACCATCGCCCTGGTCGAGGACGGGAACAGCGTCGAGTCGCTGGCCTTGCCAGTCCACCTGAAACGCACCCTCCTGACCCCGGCCAGGCCGGGAAACACCATCAAGCCTGCACCTTGAACTCCTGTGGCAAGGTCGGCATTTCCATCCGGGAGTGTGACAAAGTCCCTTGCTGAGGAATGTTTGCCTGACAAGCGCTCCCCCATGTGCCAGACTTCGATCCGAGCATGAACGTGGACACCTTCATCCAGCGCTGGGCCGGGTCCGGTGGGGCCGAGCGCGCCAACTACGGTCAGTTCCTCAGTGAACTGTGCCGCGTCCTGGATGTGCCGGAACCCGAACCGACCCGGCCCGACGACCGGGACAACGCCTACGTACTGGAGCGCAACGTGTGCGAAGCCCACGACGAGGGCCCGCGCACCGTTCGGCGCATTGACCTCTACCGCCGGGGCTGCTTCGTCCTGGAGGCGAAACAGGGCGTGGAAAAGGAGGTTGCCGAGGAAGAAGTCCTGCTCGCCTCCAGCGGGAAGAAGACGAGGAAGAAGGGACACGGCACCCGAGGTACCGCCGGCTGGGACACCTTCATGCGCCGCGCCCGTGAGCAGGCTGAGCGCTACGTGCGTCTGCTGCCCGCCGCCGAGGGTCGGCCCCCCTTCATCCTGGTGGTGGACGTCGGGCACGCCCTCGAGGTCTACGCCGAGTTCACCCGCACGGGCGGCGCCTACCTGCCCTTCCCGGAGGCCCGGACCCACCGCATCCTGCTCGACGACCTGCGCCGGGAGGAGGTGCGCGAGCGGCTCCGCGCCATTTGGCTTGATCCTCTCAGCCTCGACCCCAGCCGTCACGCGGCGAGGGTCACTCGGCAGGTCGCCGAAACTCTGGCGATTCTCAGTCGCAGCCTGGAGCAGCAAGTCGACATACAGGGCAAGCCGCTAACCTCCGAGCGGGTGAGCGCCTTCCTCACCCGCATGATCTTCACCATGTTCGCCGAGGATGTCGGCCTGATCCCCGACTACAAGTTCCGCCGGACCCTCGAAACCCTGCGCGGGAGGCCGGAAGCCTTCGTGCCCACCGTCGAGGAACTGTGGAGCAAGATGGCGACGGGCGGGTACAGCGTGGCCTTGCAGGAGCGGGTCCTGCACTTCAACGGCGGGCTCTTCGAGGGCATGGAGGTCCTGCCCGTCACCGAGGGGCAATTGGAGTTGCTCACTCAGGCGGCCGAGCACGACTGGAGCCAGGTCGAACCCAGCATCTTCGGCACCCTGGTCGAGCGCGCGCTTAATCCGAAAGAGCGGCACAAGCTGGGCGCGCACTACACGCCGCGCGCCTACGTGGAGCGTCTGGTCAACCAGACCGTCATCGCCCCCCTGCGCGAGACCTGGCGGACCACCCAGGTCGAGGTGCAGAACACCCTCGACAAGGGCGGGGGCAGTGACATCGCCCGCAGGAAGGCCCGTACCCTGGTCGAGCGCTTCCTGGGGCAGCTTCAGGAGACGAGGGTGCTCGACCCCGCCTGCGGCACGGGCAACTTCCTCTACGTCAGCATGGAGCTGATGAAGCGCCTCGAAGCCGAGGTGGTGTAGACCCTGGTCGCCCTGGGTGGACCTGCCCCCCTCATCGGCGTGAACCCGGAACAGTTCCTGGGCCTGGAACTCAACCCCAGGGCCGCGAGCGTGGCCGAACTCGTGTTATGGATCGGGTACCTCCAGCTCTACGCCCGCGAGCACGGGAAGGCCAGCCCGCCGGAGCCGATCCTGCAAGCCTTCCACAACATTCGGCAGGGAGACGCGGTTCTCTCCTACGATGGCAAGCGTCCCAGGGTCACCAGCACGGGCGAACCCGTCACCCGCTGGGACGGCATGACGTACAGGCTCCACCCGGTGACCGGCCAGGCGGTTCCCGATGAGACGGCCACCCGGCAGGACGAGGAGTACCTCAACCCGCGCCCGGCACCCTGGCCGCAGGCGGACTTCATCGTGGGGAATCCCCCGTTTCTCGGCTCCAAGCGGATGCGCGAGGTCCTGGGGGACGGCTACGTGGACGCCTTGCAGGCCGCCTGGCCGCAGGTGCCGCAGGCCACCGACTTCGTGCTGCGCTGGTGGGACCGGGCGGCGCAGCTCGTGCGGGCGGGAGAGGTGAAGCGCTTCGGGCTGATCACCACCAATTCCATCTCACAGACCTACAACCGCCGAGCGATTGAAGGTCACCTCCAGAATCAAGATGCCCCCCTGTCGCTGGTGTTCGCCATTCCCGACCACCCCTGGGTGGACGCCACTGACGGTGCTGCGGTCCGAGTCGCCATGACCGTCGGTGAGGCGGGGAAGACGAGCGGCGAGCTGGTGACCGTGACCCGCGAGCTGGAGGAGGCGGGGGAAGGGGACACGCTGGTGGGGGAGACCCGCAGCGTGACCGGCGTGATCTACCCGAACCTTCAGGTAGGGGTGAACCTCACCAACGCGCAACCCCTGAAGGCCAACGGGAGGCTCTGCGCCGTGGGCATGAAAACCATCGGGGCGGGCTTCCTGATTACCGAGGAGCAGGCCGAGGCCTTCGGCGCGAAGACGAACCTGGAGGTGACGCGGCACGTCCGGCCCTACCTGAACGGGCGGGATCTGATGAGCCGTACGCGAGGGAAGCACGTGATCGACTTCTACGGCCTTTCGGAAGAACAGGTGCGGACGGGATTTCCCGAGCTGTACCAGTATCTACGCAACCACGTGTACGACCTGCGCCAGCAGAACAACAACTCCCTCTTCCGCGAGTTCTGGTGGGTGCTGGGCCACTCCCGCCCCGTCTTCCGGGCGTTCACGGCGGGGCTGAGCCGGTACGTGGTGACGTTGGAGACCGCGAAGCACCAGGTGTTCCAGTTCATCGACGCCAGCGTGATCCCAGACAGCACCCTGGTGACGTTCGGCTTCGACGACGCGTACATGCTCGGCGTGCTGAGCAGCCGGTCTCACGTGCTGTGGTCGCTGGCGCAGGGGGGCACCCTGGAGGACCGGCCCCGCTACAACAAGACGACCTGTTTCGAGACGTTCCCCTTCCCGGACGCGAGCGAGGTGCAGAAAGCCCGCATTCGGGAACTTGCGCAGAACATGGATGACCACCGGAAGGCACGCCAGGTGCTGTACCCGGCGCTCACCATTACTGGGCTGTACAACGTCCTCGCCAAACTGAGAAGCGGGGAACCGCTCGATGCCGGAGAGCAGCGAACCCACGATCAGGGCCTCGTGACCGTCCTGAAGGAGCTGCACGACGAGCTGGACACGGCAGTGGCAGCGGCTTACGGCTGGCCTGCGGACCTGGGCCAACAGAACATCCTGGCCAACCTCGCCGCGCTCAATGCCGCCCGAACCCTGGAAGAACGGGCGGGCACTGTCCGTTACCTGCGCCCGGACTACCAGGACCCCAAGCGGAGTGCCCAGGGTGGATTGGGGATCACGGTGGCCGCCACTGCCGCAAAAGCGGCGCCGCAGATCCGCTTCCCGGCCAGTTTGCCCGCTCAGGTCCAGGCGGTGCGGCAGCACCTCCAGCAGGCGGGGCAGCCCCTCACGGCCGGAGAGGTTATCGGCGCGTTCAGCGGCGCGAAGGCGAATCAGGTCGAGGAAATCATCGCCACGTTGGTGATGCTGGGTCAGGTGAGGCTGACGGCGGCGGATGGAACGGGGGTGCGCTACGCCGCGTGACGGCCGACCGCACCAGGTACCCATCCAGGCGATCTTCCAACTGCCCCACGGCAGCGTCGTCACCTACCGGCTCGATACGTCGAGCTGGGCGCCGGAATGGATTCTGGTCGACCACGAACTTGACCTGCTGCCCTACCGTGCTCTGATCACGACCCTGGCACACGCTGAACACAGTGTCTCGTCCCTCCTGGCCGCGGCCGGGGCCGCCGGGGGGCAGGTGGTCTACCGGCCCTCATCCCCGAGGCCGCGTCCCGACCGCACCTGTCTGCCACCGCCACTGACACCCCCGGCCCGTCCACCCTTCGGCAGCCTGAGCGCCTACCTCCGCCACACCCCGGAGGCCCGGCAGGCTATCCGGGTGGCCTTGGCTCAGCCCCTGCCGCACCCCCCCGACGCGCCCCTGGTGTGCCCGCCGCTCGGCGCCGACCCCGGCCTGGTCGGCACCGCCTTCGACTATGCCCTGCGCTTCGTGGTACAGGGCCTGCACCCCGAGGTGCTGCCCACACGGGGCCCGCTTGTGGCCCGGTACGCGGCCTTCCAGATGAACCGGGATCAGGTGCTGGCCGCCGTGGACGAGGCGGAACACACCCTTGGGGAAGTCGTGGACGGCCTGCCCTTCGGGGAGCGGCACGCCCGGGCCGCAGTGGTGCTGGCCTCCTACGAGGTGGTCGCCCGCACGGGCCTCTTCCAGGGCCTAGCAGGTTTCGTCCCGGCGGAGGCGTGGCGGGACGTGCTGGCCCTGGTGCGGGCGGTACCGCTGGAGGCGTTCCGGGCGGAGCAGCAACTGATCCTGAATCCCCACTTCCCGGCGGCAGGACGTTTCGGGGGAGCGGACGCGGACCTACTCGTGGACGACATATTGATCGAGGTAAAGGCCACCCGGCACCTGCGGCTGCGCGGGGAGTACCTACAACAGCTCAGCGCGTACTTGGTCCTCGACCGCCTGGCAGGGATTCGGGGCAGTGACCTTCCTGTGCGGCGGCTCGGCGTGTACTACGCCCGGCACGGCGTGTTGCACGTCCTGCCCGTGCGCGACGCCTTCCGACCGGGATTGCTGCCCCAGCTCGTCACCTGGTTCGACGAGAGCCTGCCCCGAGCCCGACCCGGCAAGTAGGCGTCCCACGTCCCGAGAGAATGGCTGGTCCAGGTACCCTGTCGCCCGAGCGACGAGAACAACTTCGCCGCCGGGACCCGTACCCCTCGTGTAGGGTCACATGATGCGGCACCGGTTCCTACTCCTGCTTCTGACGACCACTGCCTGGGCCGGGCCCGTGGCCTCCATCTCCGGCGTGCCGACCGTCACCGACGGCGACACCCTTCAGATCAGAGACACGAAGATCCGTCTTTTCGGGGTAGATGCCCCGGAATCCAGCCAGCACTGCGTGCGAGGCGGCATCCGGTACGCCTGCGGACGAGAAGCGGCCTTCGCCCTCGCCGATTTCCTCCGGGGGCGCAACGTGACCTGCCAGCGGCAGGACACCGACCGCTACGGCCGCATGGTCGGAGTTTGTGCCGTCGGTGGAGTGGAGGTGAACCGCTGGCTGGTCGAGCAGGGCTGGGCGTTGCCGTACCTCCAGTACGGCGGCGGGGTCTACCGCGACGCGGAGATCAAGGCGAAGGCTGCCCGCAGGGGGCTGCACGCGGGCACCTACCAGAACCCGTGGGAGTACCGGCGCAATCCGGGCAACCCACCGAGCGCCGGTACCCCACGGGTAGCCGGGTCTCCAGTCCCCTCCAGCAGCGTGTCTTACCGCACCTGCGCCGCCGCCCGCGCCGCTGGAGTCACGCCCTTGCATCGCGGGCAGCCCGGCTACGGCCCGCACCTGGACCAGGATGGCGACGGGGTGGCGTGCGAATGAAGCGGGTCCTGATTCCCCTCCTCATCCTGACGGGAGACGCGGGCGCACAGTCCATCCGCCCTGCCCTGGAGCAGACCTTCGCCTCGTGCGGCCTGACCCTCACCCGCAGCGCCCACCTCGACCGCGTCGCTCAGGCCTACACCCGGCACGGCGCCGTGAAGCCATCGGCGGCCGAGGCGGGGTACGCCTACCAGCAGATGCAGGGCCTGCGGGTGAACGGTCAGCCAGGGGCCTTCCTCCAGGCCGTGCGGGAACGCTGCGGCACGTACCAGGGGCTGATCGCCTACGGCCTCGCCCCCCACGGGCGTGGGTACGCCCTAGTGGTGGCCGACCCGAAGATTCCTCCCGGCCTGCGAGGAGCCGCCGCTGAGGGCCGCCAGCTCCTCGCCGCCACCAACGCCGCCCGGGCGAGAGGCGCGAACTGCGGCGGAGTCCGCTCCCCACCAGCTCCACCGCTGATATGGGACGACCGGCTGTTCGCGGCCGCGCAACTCTACGCCCAGCGCCTGGCGACCCTGAACTTCACCGGCCACGTCGACCCCTACACGGGCAGCGCCCCGGAGAATCGGGCGGCGCAGGCAGGTTTTCGAGGCGGGGTAGGGGAGAACCTCCAGCACGGAGGCAACACGGCGGAGCTGGCCGTCGCGAGGTTGCTGACCAGCCCAGGGCACTGCCGGAACATGCTCGACCCCGCGTGGCAGGTGATGGGCGGGGCGTATTGGGCGAGCGAGCAGAGCAACCACGGCATTCACTGGGTGCAACTGTTCGGGCGGCCGTGACCCGGGAGCACGGCCAGGCCTGAGCGAGCGCCGAGCTGCTGCGCGAAGCACTCACGCCTGGTCGGCAGCACGGTGAACTGGAAAGCTCTCCGCTCGCCGTGCGGTGGTGGATGGGAGCCGTGTCCGCGCACCCACCCCATTCATCTCTTACCATAGGCGGCACATGAAAAGCCGAATGGGGATGGTCGCGCTGCTGGTCGGCGCCACTGTGGGGAACGCCCAGTCCTGGCAGGGTGGACATGGGCAATATCAACTTGGGGCCTGCTATTCGGTCAGCACCGGAGTTCGGTGTGATCTGACGTACACCCTTCAGGAAGATCAGAACCAGCTTCAGTTCAATACGGATCTGTTCGAGACCACGACGACGGACGGCAAGACGCTCAAGGCCAGCAAAGTTGCCGCCGCCGGTGGCACCTTGGACAGCAGAACAGGCTTCATCTCCATGTACCGCAATGTGCCGGTCAAGGTGTCGGTCCTGTTCGCCATTCCCACAACCACGACCTCCCTGCGGGTTTTGACGATAGAGAACATCCCCTGGGAAAACATTCCTGTCCGGAACCCCTCGGTTCCTGGACCTTCGACCACCCCTGTTCCAGCCGGAGCCGCCGTGAACCTCGGGACGACGCAGGCTGTCGTGGGGGGGAAGGCCTATACCGTGAGCCTCACCCACTGCAAGTTGAATGCCGGGAAATACGTCTGCACAGCCACCGTCACACCAGGACCTTGATTTCTCCCCGCAAGCTGACCACGCAGCGTGAGATCAGCCCAACGACACGCCGGTGGCTGAAGGGGGGGACGGGGGGTCCGCCACTCCGGTGCAGCTTGCCGGGTCTCAGGATCACGCGGGGCGAGGATGAGCTCACCCCCCCGGTAGATGAATCCTGGTTCTTGGCCGCCCTTCCTCTCCTGACAGCAGGGCGGACAAGAGGAAGGGCGGGCAGCAATGCCGGGTCATGCTCTCCTCTACTTGTGCTTAGGGACATAAACGCAAGTATCATGCGGCGTGCTCAGCCCGCGACCTGTGCCGGAATTTCACTGGGACCTCCTGCTTCAACTCCAGGAACGTCGGTTGGCGACGGCGCCCCTCATCCTGGTCCAGGACCCCGACCGGCCGCGCCTCCTGGCTCCCCTGTGACTCTCGTCCTCGCCTCGAAGTGGGCCAACCCCGAGAACCGTCGGCGCGAGGCGCTGAGAGCGGCCCAGGCCCAGGACGCCGAGGCCTTGCTCGATCTGCTGGGACACCACCTGCGGGTGAAGTCGCGGCGGGCCGGTGGAGTCAGCCCCCAGACCCTCAGAAACTACGGGGTGGCCGTGCGCGACTTCCTGGCGTTCACCGGCCCGCCACAGTCTCCGCGCCTGAGTGTGCAGAACCTGACCCCGGACGACCTCGAAGCCTACGTCATCCATACCCGTGAGCGACTGCGACTGGACGGGAAGAGGACTGGATTGACCCTGGGCAGTGTGGCCACCTACCTGTACGGCGTGCGGGCCCTCTACCGGGCACTGGTCTGGGCGGGCGCCGTGCGCGAGAACCCGGCGCTGGCGGTGCCCGCGCCGCGTGACCCCACCCCGGCCCACATGAAGAAGCGCGCCCTGTCGCCGTCCCAGTACCGGGCCCTCCTTGCCGCTCCGGAAGGGAAGCAGGACCCGGCCACGGCCGCCCGCGACCGCGCGATCCTGGTTCTGGGGGCCACCCTGGGCCTGCGCGCGCAGGAGATCGTGACCTTGCAGGTGGGCGACGTGCAACTTGGGCAGCGCGAGGTGCAGGTCACCCACGGCAAGGGGGGCAAGGCCCGGCGCATCCCCCTGCCTCCGGGAGCAGGACAGGTGTTGGAGGCCTGGCTCCAGATGCGCCGGGCCTTGGTCCTCGCGGGTGACCTTCCCGGCGACCAGCCCGCCCTGATCGTGTCCTTTCATCGCGGGCACCTGGGAAGGCAGCTCACGACGGCGGGCTTGCGGAGCATCGTCAACGGCTATTTCCAGCACCTGGGCCTGCCGCCGGACCTGTGGGGGGCACACACGTTGCGGCGAACGGCGGGGACACGGCTGTACCGGGCCACCCGCGATCTGCACGTGGTCTCGGACGTACTGGGACACGCCTCAGTGACGACCAGCGCGATCTACGCCAAGCTCGACGCGGACGTGCGGCTCGAAGCGCTGGAAGCGGCCGAACGGGCGGATTGAGCCAGGTCTCAGGCGAGAAGCTGATCGAACCTGGTCACACATTCCTCCTGGCAGCAGGAATTGACCTGTACAGGTCAATCGGCCTCCACGAGGCCCAGGCTTCCACGCGAGCGCACATCCTTCGGTTCTCCCGGACGTTCACCACTGCCACACTTTACGCAGGACGGGAGGGCAATAATGAGAAGGCCAACCTCCTGCACCCACCCCTAGGCTGGTCCGGCAAGTTCTGACTCCCAGGAGGGACCTATGCTGATCACCGGATTCCGGCGTCCTGCTCTCGCGAAGGCGCAGACGCGCCTGATTCTGCCCGTCGCCGCACTGGCGCTGCTGGCCCTGCTCGCGGTGACCCAGCCTGCCCTGGTGCCGCTTGCCATGCTGCTGCTGTTCGCGGCCTTTGTCCCGGTCGCCACGGAGGTTCAGGGGGTCGTGGCGGTTCTCGCGCTCGGCCTGCTGGCCCTGCTCGGGGGCGCAGCCGTATCTCTGGTCACCGGCAGCCTGTGCGTCGTCTCGAACGTCAGCGTGCTGGCGTTCCTGGGCGCGTCCAGCCTGGTGCTCTGGCGCACGTACCGGCGGTAAACACCCTTTCCGCGCCGCCAGTCCGGCAGGCTGCAACCACTCCCCCCCTACAGTCGGTTCATGCTGCATGGATCACTGATCGGCCAGGTCACGTCGGCGCCGCAAGTGCTGACGTCGCCTGGCGGCCTCGTTTTTTCCCTCGATGTGGGCGACTCTGTTCTCGACGTGTTGGTAACGCACGAGCTGGCGAATAAGGCCAGGCGGCAGGTCGTGCCGGAGTGCCATGTGTTCGTACAGGTCGGCCACGTACATGGCGGGCTGCTGGTGGCCTCCGCCTTCGACCTGGTGATGCCCGGCACCCCCTCACTCAACATGTTCAACGTCTCTGGTCGGGTGTCCGGCTGGCCGGAGGAGCGCCAGGGCGAATTGCGGGTCCGGCTCAGTGTCGAGGCGGCGGACCTGCCCTCCACGCTGGCCCTGACGGCGCCGCAACACCTGCCTTGGCTCGGCTCTCTTCAGCTCGAACACGGCGTACAGGTGATCGGCAAGCTGAGGCACGTTGACGGCACCCTCGTGATCGCCGCGACGCGCGTCGAGCGGTTGCTGAGCACCTGAACCGCAGAGGGCCCCGGGCTCACCACCGAGAACAGGCTCGACGGAGCAAACCAGACTTTCGTATACTGAGGGAACACTGAACCGAGGGCAATCCACCTTCACCCCGGTGTTCTCTGAACCAGCCTGGCTGGTCTGCTGACTCGGCAGAGTCATTCGGCACCTTCAACCCAAGCGTCTCACACGCCCTCGGCGGCGTGAGACGCCGAGGCAGAAAGGTGTTGTTTTGCGTTTGGTCGATCTGGTCGTGGACACTGACGTGTCCAGGAGCCAGGGTTCGGGTCCAGGCGAAGCATCTCCACGTGGTCAGCGGTGACGGGTTCGACCGCCACCCGCGTCTCGGTCTACGGACTGGAGTTCGAGGTCGTTGTCGTGTGACCCGTACCCCGGCCCTTCTGCCCACGGATGATGCAGAGCACCGAGTTTCCCACCGGGAAGCTCGAAGAGGAGCCTAGGCCGGTCCCAAGACGTTGCCCGCGCCCGATGCTTTTCAGCTCTACCTGTCTGATTCCCGTGCCTGCGAGTTCCTGTACGCGCACCATCACTTCCGATGTGAGCGGTGCGGTCAACCGGGGCGGAGGGGTTCGAACCTTTGCGAGGAGTGTCTGGAGGGGCTGGCTGAAGCCCAGACAGAGTACCAACTCGCCGAGTTCGACGAACACCGTTTCGACTGATTGTTCCTCCGGCGACCCCTAAACGCAGCCTCTCCGCACGTTGTCGTGCCCTCACCGTTTGCGCGGTTGAGGCCACCTCGACCGCGCGGAAAGGACCCACCCATGTCCAGTACCATGACGCTGCTCCGCCCGCTGCTCGTCCTCAAGGCCTTTCAGGATTTCCTGCTGGCTGAGGGGAGTTCTCTCCGACCTCTGGCCCTGCTCGTTTGGAAGCTTGGGGTCAAAGAGCACCATCCCGACCGCGTGTTTACCCACGCCGTCACGGACATCGCTCTGGAGAACCCGGCGGTGAGTCAGTGGATGGAGGGCCTGATCAAGCGTCAGATGAACGCGCCGAACACGCGGGGCGCACTCCGTGGAGCTGTTCCCTTCGCGCAGGGCAACGCTTACCTCGAAAAGGTAAGAAACGCCGTGTTCCAGACTGTCCGCATTCTTGCGGCAGAACGGAGCGAAGCGCTGGGACCAGTCGGCACACCCGCCCTGACAGTTTCGTTCAAGACGCGGGAGGTTCGCCTGACCGCAGCAGATCGCCTCTCTCCGAGAGTGCGCGAGCTGCACGTCGAAGACTTCCGGGTCGATCCTCGTTCGGAACGTGCGCTGGATTGGTTGGACTCTCTGGGTTCAGTTCAGCTCACGGACCACCACGCGGGGGGTGATTTGGTGACCGGACACGACGAAGAATCGCTCGTGCCCATGAACCTCTTCACCAGCGCACTTCGTGAGGCCAAGGAATTTGGTTTCGCGGACGCGTATGATCCCACCGATCCCGGTGACATCATGGAGCTGGCAGAGAACCTGGAACGTTCCTACAACCGCGCACTTGCCTTCCAGCTTCGGGCGGCATTGCAGGTTCACGGCACGACCCTCCAGGCTCGCGCGTACTTCCTCCCCGACAGTGACCAACGCGTCGCTGAGGAGATGGCCTGGCATCACCCCAAGCTGCCTGGCGAGTATGTCGGAACCACGCACCTGCCGTGGCGTTTCGCGAATCACTGACGGCGTCAGTGAGTGAAAGCAGCGTTGTTGCTTTCACGGCCCTTTGAGCCCGAACCGATTGGTTCAGCTTGAAGGGTTTTCTTTTTGCCGTCAGGGGAACCACCCGCACCGTACCGTGCAGCCATGCCCTCCCCCCATGCTGAATTCGGAAGTGTTGTGGACCTGATCGGGTGTGTGGCACGGTCGCCCGAACCTCGCGGGGACTGCCTCGCGTTCGTCGTGGCGGGTGAAGAACTGGTCTGTTTCTCCGACGGGAACGTCCGCGAGATGGCCTTTTACCAGCGCTGCTTGATTGAACGGAATTCCCCCTACGTCGGGAACCTTCTCAAAGGAGCGGCGGTGACCGCGACCGGCCGTCTGTGGCAGACGAAGAACTCGATCACCCACAAATCCAGGGTGGAGGTGAAGGTGTCATGCGTGCTCCGGATCGAGCGGCCAGCGGCCGACCTTGTCCAGGATAGTGGCGGGGGCTACCGGTTACGCAGCGGCTACCAGCAGGTCCTGGTGTCCGGCCGGGCCGGAGGAGCAGCGCAGCGTGGCCTGATCGAGAACAACACCGAGCTGATGAGCGTGAGTCTCGCCGTTCCCGATCAGGTGCGGGAGGCGGTCCACTGGGTGGACGTGTGCTCGTACGGTCCGCTGGCCGCCCACGACATCGGCCGGGGTCAGCGCGTGATCGTCAGGGGGCGCCTGTGGAACCGTGTGAAGACGCTGCCCGCAGGGGGGCGCCACACCTTTACCGTGGTGGAGGCGAGCTGGATGTATGCCAGCCAAGTACACCGGCCGGGTGCCTAGGTTTGCTCGAACATCTTGCTTGGAGGATCGTCTCTGCCAAGTTCTGCAATGGGAACAGATCCACCGTGCTGGCCCTCCATAGCTGGTGTCGGCGAAAATCGTCCAATCCTTTCTTCTAACTGTTTTTCCTCTTTCAACAGGAGCTAGGGAGCCTCCGTCCGGGGGCCGGGGTGAGTTGCATTGCTTTCAGTCACCCCCTTAAGGAGAGTCCATACTGCCGCTATGCACGCGCACATCCTCGGCGTCGGTACGGCTGTTCCAGGCCACGCCATCTCGCAAAGCAGCGTCCGCGACCGTGCCCGCACCCACTTCACCGGACTCTCTGACGCCTCCAGGGAACGGCTGCTTAGGATTTACGACAATACCGGCATCGAAAAGCGGCATTGGGCAAACGACGTGGAGTGGTACACGACCAGCCGCCCCTTTGACGAGCGGAATGCCCAGTGGCACGAGTTGGCCCTAGACCTGGCGGAGGAGGCCTCGCGTAAGGCTCTCGCGGCGGCGGGCGTCGAGCCGGGGCAGGTTCAGGCGGTCGTCGTCGTGACCAGCAGCGGGATCGCCACGCCCAGCCCCGAGGCACACCTGATTCAGCGCCTCGGCCTGCCGCTGTCGGCTACCCGCCTGCCGGTGTGGGGCCTCGGCTGTGCGGGCGGTGCAGCGGGCCTGGCGCGCGGTGCCGAGATGGCAACCCTGCGGCCGAAGGGGTGTGTGCTGGTCGTCGCGGTCGAGTTGTGCAGCCTCACGTTCAACGCGCTAGATCACAGCACGAGCAACGTGGTGGCGTCGAGTCTATTTGCCGACGGTGCGGCGGCCGTGGTGCTGGGGCATGAGGAAGGCCCGGAGATCGTGGGCGGGTTCTCGCGGTTGCTGCCCGAGTCCTATGACGTGATGGGCTGGGACGTGGTGCCGGAGGGCCTGCGGGTGCGTTTCGCCAGCAGTATCCCCACCCTCCTCCGGGGCGAACTGGGGAGCCTGATTCGGGACGGCCTGGCCGAGCACGGCATGACTCAGGAAGACGTGGGCATGTGGGTCCTCCACCCGGGAGGGGCGAAGGTTCTCACCGCCTACGAGGAGGCGCTACAGGCCGATGGACCGAGCATCGAGGCGTCGGCCCACATCCTGCGCCACTACGGCAACATGTCGAGCCCCACGGTACTGTTCGTGCTCCAACACCTGCTCCAGCAGGGGAAGGTGCAGCCGGGCACCAACTCGGTCCTGCTTGCCCTGGGGCCGGGATTTGCCGCCGAGGGCGTTATCATCCGCTGGTAAACAAAGGAGTACCCTTGCCTATGCACCTCATCCTGGCCTATCAATCCACAGATGGCGACCTGTCCGCGCTGGAGGCCGCCTATGCCAAGGCGGTCGAGGCGAACTTGCAGCCGTTTCCCATCCAAGAGCACGACGGCCGCCGCCAGTTCTCGGTGTACTCCGAGGCAGCCTTTCCGAAGGCCTTCAAACAGTGGCTGACGGATTATGCCCTCATGGACTGGGTGCATCTGGTCGTGGAGGAGGGTGTAAGCCCGCGAATTTATGACGACAGCGTGGCGATCACACGGGTGTAAGGCTGCCAGGCCACTGCTATATAATCTTGTCCAGGGCGCCGCTCGCCTCCGCGAGCGGCGCCAGTTGCTTGTCAAGGCGCCTCGCCAGCTCAGCGACTTCCGGGTTCTCGGGCACGAGACTAATCATCTGCCGTACCCAGCGGCCCACGGTGGCGAACGCCTCCGCGTCCTGCGCTGCGTTCGCAGCCGACAGCAGGGCCTGGTACACCGCCCCCTCAAGCTTGTCGTTGACCTCGCGGGCGAAGGCGGAATCACTTCGGGCGGCGAAAGGTCCCTGATACAGCTCGAACATGCCCTCCAGATCACCCCGTGCCAGCGCCTCATAAGCGGCATCCACGTCCAGTTTCAGGTTGAGATTGTCGGAAAGGCGGTAGCGGGCCGGGGTGTTTTTACGCTCCTGCGAGGCCAAAAGCTGATCCTTGCCGAACTGCTGGCGCAGCAGCATGATGACCTGCCGCACGTAGACCTTCGCCGTCTCCGGGGACTCCAACCACTTCTCCGACAGGGCCGACTCGGCGATCTGTTCAATGGTTTCGTTTGGCCGCAAGGTGAGATAGGCCAGGATGAGGAGCACTTCCCTCTCGTCCAGGCGCCATTTCATGGCCTGTCCCTTCCCCTTGATTTCCATGCGGCCAAGGGTGCGGAGGTACAGGGCCTGGTCCTGAGGCGGTGCAGGCGCCTTGCCCCGGATCACCCGAAGCAGTTCGGCCGTCTCCGGCTGAGACTGTCCGTACAGCAGGACGCTTTTCATAGTGTCCAGATCGTCGTAAACGATGAAGTTCCCTCCCCACCGGATCAGGGCAGAGAGCCCTTCGGCCAAGTGCGGGACAGCGAGTGCAGGGGCACCCGCCTTGTAGAAGGCGTCGGCCAGGTACAGATGGCAACGGATGACCTCTAGGCGCTGCCCACCCTCCCGGGCAGCCTCCAGCGTTTGTTCCAGCTTGTTGATCGCGGCGATATAGCCGCCCTTACGCAGCCAAATCACCGCCTCGATGATTCGCACGCTGGTCGGGCGCAGGCTCGGGTCGGGCAGCATCTTGTCAATCAGCTTGTGAGCTATGCCGTGCTGCCCCATTTTGCTGATCGAGTCGAGGAGCAGGGGACCGACCCATACCAAGCCTTCAACATGCCGCTGTGACTTGTCGCTCAAGATCATTTGCAGCTTGACGAGGTTCGTCGCAAAGGTCAGGCGATTTCCTGTTAAGCGGCTCATGACGGTCTCGCACAGCTTGAGCGTGAGTCCAAAGTAGGAGCTCGCCCGGTTGCTCACGTGGGCGACGTACCGGCGCATCTCATGCAGCGTGCGTCCCGCCTCAGCAACACGGTCAGTGTAAGCGTACACCATGAAAAGCTTGAGGCTGGTGTCTACCCAAAGAGCCTGCTCTTTGCTGGGATCGGACAGATCAAAACTGTGCTTAATATAATATTCTGCTTTTTGATAGTCACCGGAGAGAAGCAGGGTCGCGCCGAGCATGTTCGCGGCGATTTGCATTCCCCGCTTATTCCCCACAGCCTGAAACTCACGGTAGGCCCGCGTGAGCAAACCAACACCGTAAGTGGCATTGCCCATAAAGCACTCTAAGATTGCAGTCCACCTCAGGACCATGCCATGTAAAAAACCGTGGCAATCGGAGCGCAACAGGTGCAGCGTCTCAAGAGCTTCTGTAAACTCAAAAAGGGCGAATCGGCAACCACACAGTTCAATCGCGCACTCTGTATTCCCATGGTCAGCTGCATACCCTAACGATTGCTTGGCTTCTCGAAAGAGGCCCAGGCGAAACTGACTAATGCCCATAAGCCCTACCTCTTCCACGGTAAGTGGCCCCTTTAATTCCCTTGCCTTAATTTGCTGAATGACTTTGCCATAATCAAAATCCAGAAGCTCTAGTTGATGTTCTAGACTCTGTTCAAAGCGCATACGCTCACCTCTTCGAGGGGCAACGACAGAGAGACGAAAGCAGAGCGGGATGTCGCTGAGCCTAGCAGGAGACGCGTGCGCCGTATTCGGGGATAATGCACAATTTTTCGCTTGGTGGACGCGGTCAGAGATGGGTATCGCGGTAGACTCTGGCAATGCGGCTGCCCCTATAGGTTTGGCTAGACAGAAGCCCTACCCTGCGATAGGCTCAAGCTCAAAAACGCGTCCTGGCGCATGGTAACAGCGGTAACAGCACACTCCCTAAACTCTAGGACATGGCTCTATCCACGCTCACGTCAGCGTTGCGGCCGCTGTTTCGCCCCTGGGGCGGCTGGCGTGCGCTGCTGGCTCGTTGGAGACCTGCCTCTCGCGCCGCTCGCCTCACACTGCTCTTGACGATCTTGACGCTTGTCGCTCTGGACTTCACCCGGTACGTCCTGGCAACGCTGCTCGCCCTGGCTGCTGCCGGACTGGCCGCCCTGATCGGCGTTGGGTATGTGGGAATGATGCTCTTCGCCCTGCTGTTCTCCGGTCTGGTCGGTGGCGCGTTCGCCGTGCGGGATGTACCCGCTGGACATGCCTGGGGCGACTGCGGGTGGCCGAGAACCTAGCTATGAAGCTGGTCCCACGCGAGCGTCTCCTGAGCGCACTCTGGCAACAAGATCCACCGCGTGTGGTCTTGCTGCTCGGTCCGTCGGGTTACGGCAAGACCATCCTGATGGTCCAAGCCGCTGACGCGGCCAAGCTCTGCCTCTGCCTCGATCTGCGTGAGATCGAGGGGGATGCCCACAGCCTGGTCGGGGAAATTGCCGAAGCGCTCTCTGGCGCGCATCCTGATGTCGCGCGGGAACTCCACGAGGGCAACGGTGAGCAGACGCTGCCTGCCAAACGGGCCTCCAAGGCACTGGACAAGTTGCCCCCCGCCCTGTTCCTGGTCGACCACGCCGAACGTCTGCGCGCGGACAGCGAGGCGTGGCTGGTGGAGTTGATTCGGACGCTCCCGGCACAGCACCGCGTGATCATTGCGGGGCGCACGCTCGACTCCTTCGAGGTGCCGTACCTGGTGGCCACCGGGCATGTCAGGGTCATTGGCCCAGAGCAGTTGGCCTTCGACGACGACGAACTGCGCCTACTGACGGCGGGCGCGCCCCATGCACTCGATCCGGCCACACTTCAGCAACTGCACGGCTGGCCGCTTGGCGTCGCGCTGGCCGTCACCGGCGCGTACGGGCAGTCGGCCGCCGAGCTGATCAGAGGCCTGCTGCGGGCCCTGCCGCGTGACCTCCAGCGGGTCCTGACGCACCTGGCCCCGTACGACACCTGGACCGACTACCTCCCACAGTCCCTGAGATTGCAGGCTCCGGACAACTGGCTGGGCACCCTGCTCATGGCGCGGTGGCCACTGCTGCAAAACTGCCAGGGTGGGTTCAACCCCCACGAGGTAGTCCTGGGGGTACTCGAGGAGCACCTGCGCCGGGACGAGAAAGAATGGCAACAGGCTTACCGTCAGGCGGCCGAGCGTGCGCTTGCGAGCGAGCGCCCCCTGCACGCCTTCCAATTGCTGCTGAACGTCGGTTTGACCGACGAAGCGACACAAATGGCGGAGCGGGCCGTGCCGACCCTCATGAGCCGCGGCCAGTTCCTGGTAATGCGCCAGGTGTTGGACAAGCTCCCGAAAGAGGTCGTCACCCGGTCACCCGTCCTCGCGCTACATTACGGCCTCGCACACATCGAGACCGAACAACTTCAGGCGGGAATGACGTACCTCCAGATGCTTGCCCAAAGGCCAGAGACTCGCGTCCAGGTGCTGCCGGCTCTCGCCCACGGCCTGTTCCTCCAGGCGCGCCTGCTCGACGCAAAGGGGTTGATCGGCGAGGCCAAAGAACACCTGGAGCAGTACAGCGTCGAGCAGCGACTGGAATTGCTGTCGACTGAGGGCAACATTCTGCGCGAGGTAGGCCACTCCGAGCAAGGGCTCGACCTCCTGCTCGAAGCGGCGCGGCTCGCTGAGCGGCACAACGCGGAAAAAGCGTTGGGCATCGCCATGATCGGGCTCAACGTCTCGTACCTGCGCCTCTCGAAGGTGGACGAGGCGATGAACGCCGTGAAGAAGGCCCACCTGATCTTCGAGCGTCTGGGCATGGTGGGCCGGCTGCCCATCCCGCTGCTGAATGCGGCCATCCTCCATACAGCGAGAGACGAACTGACGCTGGCGAAAGAGTTGCTGGGGCGCGCTTTGAACATTGCCGAGGAGCAGCAGGCGCGGTCCCTCACGTCGGTGTACTTCGCTTTGGGCCGCGTGTGCTTGAAGGAAGGCAAGACTGAGGAGGCCGCAGGGTACTTCATGAAGTCGGTAGAGCGCGCGCGCATCAGTGGCCGCCCCGACCGGCAGTACCTGGCTGAACTTCTCCTCTCGGAGGCCTTGCGTGCCCAATTCCAACATGTGGATGCTGACCGTCACCTCGGGCTCGCCGAGAGCCTGCTGGAACTGCACCCGCAACTAAAAGAGAATTCCACGCTGGCCGGGCTGATCCGGTTCCAGCAGGGGCAACGCGCCTACGCACAAGGACATATGGAGGAGGCTGTCCCGCACTTCCGGGCCGTACCCACGAATGCTGGTGAGATTGGCGAATGGGCAGCCCGGGCCGACCTGTACTGTGCCCTGATTGCCTATGAACAGGACACGCTGACCGAGGGACACATTCGCGCCTTCATGGAACTCCACCGCAAGCAGCAAAGCCGCTGCTACCTTTCCCCCGATCTCGCCGTCATGCGCCCGGTCCTCCGTGAGGCCGTGCGGCAGGGTTGGTTCGTGCCGGAACTTCAGGAGTTGGCGTTCGCCCAGGTGCAGGATCAGCGGCACCGGCTCTACATCAGGACGCTGGGGGCTCTGACGGTCACGCTCGACGGCGAGCCGCTGCCACTGATCGGCAGCAACGTCACCCGCGCCCAGGAACTGATGGCCCTGATGGCCCTTGTTCCCCCGGCCACGGCCAGCGAGCTGCAACGCATCCTGATCGGCGAGAGAAAAGGCGACCACCGCAACGCACTGTCCACCGTGCGCCAGTCGCTGACCAAGGCCACCGGTCTCCAGGCCCCAGTCGTGCAGGACGGCACCCGCCGGTACAAGTACAACGACGAGTTCGAGGTCCGCACCGACATCGACGAGCTGCGGCGAGCCACCCGGACGGGAAATATCCTCGCCATTCGCAAGCTCCTCGGCCAGGCCACAGACTTCCTGCCGGGAATCGACAACGCCTGGGCCGCCGACCTGCGGGAGACGGAGATCCCGAGCGTCCTGTGCGCCGCTTATGGGGTGCTGGGCGCGGAGGCGCTCGAGCGCCGTGCCTTCACGGAGGCGCTGCGGTACTACGAGGCCGTACAGCACCTGAGTCCCGGGGCTCAGGTCCTGCGGACAGTCCTTGAAATCCACCGCGCCCTGGGCGACACCGTCAAGGTGCAGCACACCGAACGCGAACTCCAACTCCTCTTCCCTCACTGACGACAGGCTCGGGATTACGCCAGGGTCGCTGGGACAGGCACCGCGCGGATCAGCAACAGGCGCACGGCTGGCGTGAACGGCGGCACCTCCAGCACCAGACCTTCGAGGCCGTGAACGGGGAGGATCTCAAGCAGCGGCGTCACATCGCTGCGCGAGGCATACGTCTGATAGGCCAGCCAGAACTGCCCGGCAACATCCCGGCAGGACGTTGGGCGGTCGAAGAACACCAGTTGCTGCGGGATGCTCAGTGTGGCCCGGACACGACGAAGCGCCCCCAAGACCACGCGCCGGTCCGTTGTGTCCGTCACGGACTCGAACTCAAACCCCAGCACCGAAAGCGTTGCGCGTTCTGCCTGCACCACTCGGCTGTCTGCCGACAGCACGTCAAGGATGGTGAGCAGGGCTTGCCGCCAATGAACAGTGGAATGCAGGACTTCCAGCTCCTGGCCCAGTCGGTCTTGCACGCTCTTCAGCATGCCAGCCCGACGCAGGCCGCGCTCCAAGTCCTCCCAGCGCTCCCCACTCTCGAAGTTGGGACAGTGCGCGATATAGGTGCCGTCCGGACGACGCCACAGCCGCTCCCCACCCTCACCGACACACAGGTAACCCGCTACCACGGTCGCCAGTCGCTGGTTCAGATGGGAGGACTCGGCAGCCACGGGTGCAGCATAAACGTCTAAAATCACACCCTTGTCACGCAGCCCCACAACCTTTCCACAAGACTTCCACAAGCTTTAGTCAAGATTCCACAGGGTCCCCTCTACGGTGCGCGGCATGGGAGCCGCCCAAGAGCACCGCCGCACCACACACCGTCAACTGATCCTCACGGTGTTGAACGACCCTGACCACCCCTCCCTTTCCCTCACGGAGCTGCGGGAGCAGGTCAATATCACCCTCCGCGCTGGGTACGACACGCTGGCCGCCGTCACCAAGGACCTGTGCGAGGAAGGCCTGGTCAAACGCCACGGCGGCAACGGCGGGCGCTTCATGCTGCCCGAACGTGAAGCGGAGGCGCTGCGCGCCCTGGAATGCCGCGTGCGGACATACCTGGCCGGATGTCCGGAGCCCGTGGCGTACAACCAGCTCTACGCGGACCTGCTGCTGGACAAGACCACCCTGACGACCATCCTGACCCTGATGGCCCGGGAGGGCACGCTGCTCGTGGTGGAAAGCCTCGGTCTGGGCAAGAAGCTCTATCAACTGGCCGAGACCCCAGCGGGCGAGCAGGAAGACTTCGATGTGGAGCTCGCCGATCAGGTGCTGAAAGTGTTCAGGCGCCGGGGCCGCGCCCTCGCCAGTCACGCCGATCTCCAGCGGCTCGGCAGCAAGGCCACCATCAAGCGTTACCTAACCTGCCTCGCCGAGTACGGGCTGCTTCAGGAAACGGGGGGCGGCAACGCGACGAAGTACAGCGTGTACATCCAGGTGGTCCACGGGGCCGGGGTGGTCGCCGAGGTCCTCAAGATCATGGCCCAGGAACTCGGCCAGCCCGCCGCGCCTGCGGCCCCCACCACTTCCCAGACCGTCGTGTCCACCGCCACGACCCCTCTCCACACCCAGGAGACCCCCGACCATGACGAACCCAGCAGCCACACCCGTGCCCACCTCGACCGTCTCGGCCTCGACCACCTCTCGCCCGACGCAGCACCTGTGGCTGCTGGTCCGCAATCTGCCGGACACTCAGAACGTCGAGGTAACGGAGGTGATCGCGCAGAACGGGGCAGGGCGGTCCTTCCAGTACGAGGTCGCGGCTCAGGCAGACCGTCAGGCGCTGCTGGGCAGCGTGCTGCTTCAGGCAGTCAAACGGTGCACGAACAATGGGGTGATCGCCCTGCACAGTCCACACACCGAGTACGTGCGGATCGCCGACCGCCAGGGCAAGCGTCCGCCGGAACTGGCGGGCGCCCTGAAGCGGCACAACCTGACCCTCACGCTGGCGCGGCGCACCAACGGGGTGGGCCTGTTCGCAGAGTACGCCGAGGCTCTGCACGAACACCGAATTCCGGAACTTCCCCCCATGATCGACTTCCAGCTCTACACCGGCTGCATCACCGATGGTCAGGAGGCCTATGTCGGTGCCGTCCTGGTGGGGCAGGGCCGGCTGCACACCTGGCGCAACACGGTCAAGGGTCCCAACCTGACCCTCTCGGAACTGCACGCGGTGCGCTGGGCCTTCAGCACCATGCCTTCCGGGAGCACGGTGGAGATTCACAACCAGTCGCGGGACGCCCGGCGGCTGTGGACCGAGCCCGAAGAGGTGATGGGAGAGCACGAGGCCGACCTGAGGCCCTACATGCTCAGGCTCGCCCAGACCATCTCCAGTAGGCAGATCCGCTTTCAACCTCCCCAGGGGACGGCACACCCGGGACTGTTTCGTCAGCACACGCGCTTGCTGGCAGGCACCCAGTTCGCGGACGCCGCGAGGGAGCGCCCGTGAGCTTCGACCTCCAGACGCTCCAGGCCCGTGGCCTCCTGACGGGGGCGCAGGTGGCGGCCGCCCTGAGCGTTCAGGAGCGGCGCGGCGGAACACTCCTGAGCGCCGTGGCAGAGCTTCTGGGAGAGCAGGCCGGGCAGGTCTGGAAGCAGCTTGCGCAGGACCTGAACTGGCCGTTCTATCCGGACCACAAGGCGCTGAAAAGCCTCGAAGGGCACCTGATCGGCCACAGGACCGCCTTGCGCCTGGGCGTTCTCCCCCATCGTCGGCAACACCTGTCCCTGCACGTGCTCACCCACGACCCCGAGCTGCGGGTGGAGGACCTGCACGAACTGGGCAGCTTCATCACCCTGGAACTCGTCACGCCGGATGTGTACCGCCGGGTGTCTGCGCTGATCTACCCCCGCCTGCCGTACGAGCGGTTCGACGAGTCCGAGGCCCTGGCCATCGCCACCGGGCGCGGGGCGAGGCTGTTCGTGGGCGGCAGCATCGCGGATTGGCGCGGCCGCCGCCTCATCACGGAAACCCAGGCCGCCGAGGCGCAGGCCATCCTGAACGGCTTCGAGTACGTCGATCCCGAGATCAGCCCGCCCGATCCCAGCACCCTCAGCCTGCTGGACTGGGACACCCTGGTGATGCTGCGCGTTTACCCCTACCGGCTGGTGGGTAACCACCTTCAGGTCCTGATGAGCGAACCCAACGACATGACGCTCCGCACGCTCGAGTTCAGCGCGCAGCGCCGGATCGTGCCGGTCATGACGGCCCAGGCTTCCCTGGACCTGCTGCTGAGCGCCAACGCGGAAACAGGGTCGACCATCACGGCCCTCGCGGACATGATCAGCGCGCTGGGGCCGCTGCCGACCCAAGCGGAGCCGTCCGTTGCCAGCGAATAACCTGCTCATTGAGGCGCTGGCAGCCCACGCCGCAGGCCTGGTGGTCATGCCCGTGAACGCGGGCGGAGAGTACGATAAGCAGCCGCACCTCGTGTTGATGGATACCGGGCACCGAGCGCCGAGTCGCAAGTCCCCGGGCCGGTGGGTGCCGTCCTGGCGCCCGCTGATGGAGGAGGCACCCACCGAGGACATGGTGGTGACGTGGTTCCGCCGCCCGGCGGGTAAGGGGCTGGCCTGTCTCACCGGGCAGCGGTCCGGACGGGTCGTGATCGACCTCGACGGCGCAACCGGGGATGAATTCCGCCAGCGCTGGGGGGTGCGGCCCCATGTCCGCACCGGGAGCGGGGGCTGGCACATCCACCTCCCCGCCCCGCCCTGGCGCGTCCCCACCCTGAACAGCAAAAGCAAGGCGGCGCTGGGGGCGGCCTTTCCCGGGCTGGACAGCCGGGCAGACGGTGGTTACGCCATCCTTCCGCCCACGGTCAGCTGCGCCGGGTCGTACACCTGGCTGCGCCCCCTTGCCGACCTGGAAGGGACGGAGTTCCTGCCGGTGCCCGCCCAGGTGCTGCTGGGTCTGGTCGGTCCACCTCGGCAACCTACGGCTTCACCAGCAGTTGCCCAACCTCCTTCCTCACCCGCCGCAGCGGTGAGCCGCCCTCCACCGAACGCCACGCAGGACGCCCTGGACGAGGCGTTGCGGCTGGTGGCCGCCTTCTACGGGCGTGACAACGCCGGGTTCTGGCTGGCGCGCACCCTGCGCGACCGGGGGCACGGCCGCGAGGACGTGAAGGACCTGAAGTTCCACACGCGGGTGCCCGAATACAACGTCAAGGGCGAGACCGAGCCCTACACGCAGGACCACTGGGAGGCGTCGGTGGACTCGGCGTTCACCCGTGCCCCCCGCGTCAAGGCGTCCAAGAAGCCGGAGCCGGTCACCACCCCCGACCGGCTGGTCCGGGTCTGGCCGCACCTGAACGGCGAGGAGCGGCGCCAGGCCCTGCGGTGTGTCGCCGCGAGCTGGACAGCCCAGGGGGAAGTGGACCGCGTCCTGTCCTTTTTCACGGCCCTGGCAGTGCCCGAGGAGGTGATCGCGGCGGAACTGGGCCACCTGACTCAACAACAGGCGCGGGGGATCCTCCTGCCTGGCCTGACGTCGCTCGCCACCCGGCACCTCCCCGGCTGGGAACGCCGCGCCGCGGGTTGACGGCGGAGCCTGGTTCAGACCAAACTGGCCCTTACCAGAGGGTTTCCCAACCGGAGCGCTTTGGTAAACGCACCCCTCCTGCTTAGCAGGAGGGGAAACTTGTTTCTAGTTAGACTGCTCTTGCGTTTACCAAAAACTCAGGAGGAAAGTATGTTGGACCTAGTGCGTCGGCCCTTTGGTTTCGCCTCTGCTCTTGCAGTTGAGGCCCACACGTTCACCACTCCCGGGAACGTTTCGCCCACCTCAGACGCGGTCCTCCGGGATCAGCTCCAGCTGATGCGGGAAGAGATTCGGCGGCAATACGTTCGTCTCTCCAACACCGACCTGGTGTGGCACGCCAACGTGATCAACACGTACAGGGACGTGCATACGCTCTGGCAAGGTGTCTGGGGAAGCACGCCGCCCTACCTCCTCACCCTGGCGTGCCTCGACTGGTTCAGGCATGTCCGGCGGTGGAACACCGAGGCTCACGCCGCGGTGGAGAATCTCTGGCGATTTGCAGCTCCCATCGCTCTCAAAGTGAGCGTGGAAGCCGCACCCCAGTTCTCCAGTTGGCAGGAGGCCTTCAGTTTCGTTGCGAGCAACGGCCTGGAGGTGATTCACCGCTGGAGACCCAGGGCAGGAATCACGTTCCTGAAGTACTTCGAGGAGTCCAGCCGCGCTGAACTTCCGAAGGGGGTGGCGTTCCTGCGCGGCCGCGGTCAGCAGCTTGACCAGCGCCTGCGCACGGTCTGGGCGGCTCGCGCGACACTCCTGGCCTACGGCATCGATCAGGCCATGATCACGCCCGACCTGGTGCTGCGCGAGATTGCAAGCCAGTACACCGTGAAAAAGGAACCGATGCCCCGGCACTGGAACCTGAAGACGGTCACCGAGCTGCTGGAATCCCAGCAGTACGCGCCGATGTGGTCCCTGAACTACAGCGGTGAGGACGATGACCGGATGTACGGTGACACCCTCACGAGCGACGTGGACATCGAGAGCCATCTCGAGACGACCACGATGCACCGCGAAGCCAGGATTGCCACCCGTGCTTTGGCACGTGCTGGACTCTGGCCCCTTGCGATGTCCCTGCCTCTCAAGGACCTGCTGGAAGCTGCGAACAGTGGGACTCAGCCACTGGACGCCTTCTGCCAGGAGTACAACTTGAAGCGGGACGACGCATTGGAGATGGTCAGTCTGATCGGTCACCTGACCCTCTGGACCGACTGATCTCCGAGAGGCAACGCCGTTGCCTGACCTCCAAGGTCACCTCAAAAGCCCCAACACGACGTGTTGACTTTTGAGGTTCTTTTTTTGGCGTGAACCAGTCTCCACCTACGGTGAAGACATGAAAAAGATGCTGCTCGCGTTGTCGCTTTTCGCCACCACGTCCCTGTCGCTCGCCGCCCCGCCCGCCCCGGCACTGGGAGGCAACATCACGACCACGTTCAACGCCCTGGACCTCCAGGACCGGCCGATGGTCCTGAAGATGCACCAGGGAGAGACGTGGCAACTGGACCTGCCCGACGGCGTGGCCAAGATCATCTCCGGCCGCGACGACCAGCTCGACGTGCAGGTGGACTCGAACGTGGTCTTCCTGAAGGCCATCCAGAACACCGGCTGGGGCAACCTGACGATCCGCCTCAAAAACGGCGACTCTATCCAGGTGGTCTACAGCCTGGCAAGTGCCAGCGGCCGTTACATCCGCCGGGTGGTCGTCGAGTACCCGGCGGACCCCGAACTCACCGAGGCGCCCGTGCAGGCTGCACGCCCTGTCTACAGCACCCCGACCACGACGGTGCCCGCCGTCACAACCACCAGGACCTCGGCCGCGCCGGTACCAACCCCGGCGGTCCCCGTGGCGACGGGTCCGCAGGTCGCGCCCGACTGGCTGCGGTTCGGCTTCACCGGCGGCACCCGCAACGGCAACAGCCTGACCCTGGGCTACCGCATCACGAACATCGGGACCGAGACCATCGTGTTCAACCCCCAGGCCGTGCGGATGCAGTCCGGCGCCCAGGCCCTGAAGGTCGCCGTCCTCGGCGACCAGAACGGCACCGTGCGCGTGAACGCCGGACAGACGGTCTACGGCAGCCTGGTCGTCGACACGGCGGGCAGTGTGGCGAACGCGCCCGTCACCTGGAGCTGGATCGGCTCGACGGTCAATGGCGCACGTCAGTACGATGTCGGTGGCCCGCTGACCCTGGTGCTGGCCGGAGCGGGCCATGCGGGGCGGTAGGCTCGGCACGGCCGGGCTGCTGCTGCTGGCCGGTCTGAACGGGGGCGGCGCGGCGGCCCAGACCGGCATCGTGTCCCTGATCGACACGAACATCGCCCCCAACACCCGTTTCTACCGCAACCGCGCACTGATCGAGGTGATCGACCTCCAGTTGCTGAGGAGGTGGCGGGACCAGGGCTGCAAGATCGGCGCGCAGCCCAGCAGCACCTGTCCGACCTTCGAGTTCAGCGTGCCGTTCCTGCTGGATCCCACCGGCCTCCAGAAGAGCAGCCTCGACGTGAGCCGCGACCTGGGCGGCGTCATGCAGTACGAGTGGCAGCGGTTTCAGGACCGGACGCGCTGGGCCGTCAGCATGGACCTGAACAAGAGCATCAGCGCCGCGACCGCGCTGCCCGCGCTGCCCTACGCCACCCGGCCGCTGGGGTGCACGCCCGGGTTGAACGTCGCGGGTGAGGTGGCGATCACGGCGGCCAAGCTGCTGGCCGGAAACCCAGGTGACATCACCAGCACCCCGGCCCCATACGCCCTGAGTGTGCCCGCCGGGAGCACGAACCCCAACTTCAGGCTCCCCAGCAGCCTGAGTTACGGCATGAAGGACGACGGAGTCGCGCTGCCGAACTACCCGTACCCGCGCGTCTCGCGCACCCAGTATTGCCCTGGGCGCGAGATGCCAAAGGTCCTGCCCGATTCGGCCTATCCCCTCCCCGGCAGCGTGTACATGCCCAACACCTCGGTGTACGGGGTGGGCGGACTGAAATACCCGCTGCCCCTGGCCTTCAACTGGGGTGAGGTCCGCAGCCGCATCAGGAACGCCTGTAACCAGGCCGTCAAGCAGTACTACAAGGAATACGTGGACAACGTGCTGAAGGCCGTGGCCACCAAGATGCAAGGCAGCATGCACTGGAACGGCTACACCAGCTGGCAGGGCAACCGCAGCGGCGTGATCTTCGCGCCGGTGGCGGGGAACGTGCCCAACGCTGCCAAGGTGGTCGGTCTGGCCTCGAAGGCCCAGACGCCGCAGTTTGCCGACTACCTCACGGTGCGCACGCCAGCCTCCCAGCTCGTCAGCAACCAGGCCCGCGCGAGCGGCAAGCTGGTACAGCTCGAGGACCTGAAGCGCTGGCTGGAAGTAGGGACCCTCAGGGACACGGCCACCCAGGGCAGCGTCAACCTGTTCCAGACCTGGCAGCAACTCCTCAAGGTGGTCGACAAGCGTCCGCTCACCTTCTACGCGCACGCCCGCTCCTGCACCTTCTGGGGCTGCACCATCGTGCCGGTGCCGATGTTGATGCCGGACACGGTCGTCAATCCCACAGGATGCACCGTCGCCTCCACGGCGGGTGGCCTGGGGACCATGACCTTCACCCTTCCGGTCGCGCGGTTTGCCTGGGTTTCGGTGCCCGAGGGCTTCCCGATCCCGGGCCTGAACGGTCACCCCGAACTGAGGCTCCAGTGAGGCGCTGGCACACCTGGCTCCTGACAGTCACGGCGCTGGCGGGCCTGTCCGCTGCCAGCGCCGTGACCGGCTCGGCCCAGACCCCGCCCAAGCTCTCGTCCAAAGACCGTGCGCAGGCCACGCAGATGATGCGGGAGATGACGGCACGGCCCCAGACCCTGCCCCTGAACCGGGGGGCCCTGTACGGCGACCTGGGCGCGGCCCGCGGCGAGGTCCTGGTCGTGACCTACCAGATGCCGCAGGAGCTCGCCGACGCCCTGGTCAAGGCCGCTCGGGGAGGCGCACGCGTCACGGTGCTGACCGATGCCCGCACCGCACGCAGCATGATGGCCCTGAAAAGCGTGGGGATCGCGCTCTACCGGTCCAGCATCCCCGTGAACCAGGGCATCTTGGTGTACGATTCGGTGGTTCTGACCGGACGCCTGGTGAACAAGGCCGAGCAGGACAGCAGCGCCTTCAGGTCCGTGACCACTGCCAACTCCATTCGGGCCACCTGGCCGACCCTGGTGAAACTCAGTACACGACTATGACCATGAAACTTTTCCTGCTCATCGTCCCCGTCCTGATCTGGAGCTGCAAGGCGCAGGTGCAGAGCGGGGAACGTCAGGCGGTGACCGTCAGCGCGCAGGAGCAGTCGGCAACGAAGCCGTCGGCGCGCGAGGCGGAGCAGGCCATCAACGAACTGATCGCCGACGTGAGGGCGTACACACTGGAGGGCCTCCAGGCGGATTACCGCTCGCAGGATCCGGGACGGCACGAGTTGATGCTCGCGACCGTGCAGGACCCCAACTACCGGCTCCAGCCGGAACTGCGCAGTGAGGGCGGCCAGACCAGTGAGTGGGGAGTGCGGGTCCACCGGGCCAACGCCCAGCCGTTCCTGAGTTACCAGGCCATCCAGGCGGCGGCCACCCGGATCGGTTCGGACACGGTGGGGACACCGCAGGTCACGGCCGAGAAAAATCGCCACGCCGCGAACCAAGTGCGGGCCGGTGCCGCGCCGTACGTGGACCTGTTCGTGCCCGTCACATTCAACCGCGAAGGAACAAGGTGGATCGTTCGGCGTACTCCGCAACTTATCGGCACCCTGACGCAGCCGTAATCCCCTTCACGCAGGGTCTCGGTGACCTCAGACGCCCACCCCAGCGCCGGGTGGTCGAAACTCATCTGGCTTTCTTCCGCGAGGTGGACCGCTGGTCGGCCGTCGGCGCCCATGACGTGACCCAGGTGCTGGGGGTCGAGGAGACCAGGCACCTGGTGCAGGACGGGTACCTCCTGCACTGGCCCAGTCTGATCGGCGGCGTGATGATGTTGGGACCGGCCGCCCTGCGGGTGATCGCCCCGGAGCAGCGGCCCTGGATCGGCAGCTCGACGGAGGCGACCAACCAGGCCTACGTCCGCGAGGGCATCAAGCGGTTGCTGGCCGAGGGGTACACGTACGACCAGCCGGACGAGTACGGACGGCACTGGATATACGCGCCCGGCGGCAGGCGGTGCCTGGTGATGGGCCGGTGCATCGGCGAGGGCTACAGCCCGCGGGCTGTCCGCAGCCTGCTCCAACAACGGCGCTCACACCTGCTCTCCCAGAACGCGGGCCTCCTGATCGTCACGCCGACCCTGGCCCGGCTTTCCCGGCTGGCGGGTGCCCATCCTCACCTGGTCGGGCTCTACCGCCTGCCGCTGTCAGAAGTTCAGATCGGTCCCCGCGCTGTCCCACCAGTTCACGTGTAGGACCTGCACGCCGTGGGAAGCGAGGGTCTCAACCAGATTCCGTGATCTGACCCGGCTGGTCACGCCCCACACCAGCCCGGCGTACTTCCCGCTGAAGGCCTCGCGTTTCTGCCGGACGACGCGGCCACGGTAGGAGCCCGTGTCGAACTCGATGGCCACCAGGTGCGGCCCGAGCGTGAGGACGGCGTCCGGCTTGCCCACCTTCCCCAGAGCGGCGGCGTCGGAGCGCCACTGCTCGGGCGGATACCCCAGCCGCAACCGAATCTCGGCGGTTCCGCACAGGTGCCCGATCTGCTCCGGGCTGAGGCGCCGGGGCAGACGCGGTGCGGACGTGACGAACCAGATCAGCTGCCGGGAGGTCTGGGTCCGGAAGATCGGCTGCACCACTGCACTGAAGCAGATGAACTCGCGGCCCTGCAACTGCCCCAGCTCCAGATCGAAGTAGCGTTTCAACTGAGAGGCGCTCAGGACCCGGTCGGTCCTGAGCGCTGCTCGCAGCCGGGCGAGTTTGCCCAGAAGAGGATTACCGCGGGGCGCCATCACCCGCCACGCTTCCGCCGCCGAACAGGATGTTGATGGGAGTTCCGCGGTCGATGTGGCCCAGGGTAACAACCGAGGTGGTGGTGGCGGGCAGCTTGAAGCTGTTCACGGCCCCGCCGAGCAGGGACAGCCAGAAGTTGGGCGGCGCCTTGGTGACGACCGTTGCCCCGTTGCCGATCACCGTGGTCCCTGCCTGCAACTGGGCGTTGGCCGCCTCCTGCACGCCGGAGAGCGTGCCGCGCACCGCGTCGATGGCCGCTGCGGGTGCCGAGGGGCGGAAGCCAGGCTTCACGCCGAGCGTGCCGTCCGTGGAGACACCGCTCGCGCGCACCGGGATCACCCGTCCGTCGGGCAGGGCCAGTTCCGTGAAGTTCATCTGGACCCGCGCGGAACCGTCGAGGGTGGCCGTACCCCTCCACACGTAGTTGCCCTGAGCGGCGGGGGTGTTCACGAAGAACTCCACGCTGGCCCCCTCGATCAGGTCGAGGGCGACGACCATGTTGGCGGGGATAAGCTGACCCATCTGGAAGGGAGAGGGAGAGACGGCAGCGGGGGCGGGGGGAGTGGCCTGCCCGTTCTGCCCGTTCTGCCCGTTCTGCCCGTTCCCCTGGGTGGCTGGCGCCGCATCCGTCTGCGCGCCAGCGGTGTAAAGCACCTTCGAGCGGCCGTCTTGGGTCGGGGCAGGTGGGGTACCGGCCGTGGCCGTCGTCTGGCCGTTCTGAGCGGCCTGCGCCTGGGGCTCGGCCTGTCCCGGATTCTGGTTCTGACTGGTGCCGTAGGACGTGATTCGGTTCGTGGCCTTGGCGTCGTAGATGACCCCCAGATTCCGTGAACGTGTGCCGCGGGTCGCTCCCGCTCCTCCTGGGTTGCCTGTCCCCTCCGCCCCCTGACTGCCCCCGGAGTTGGCCGTGGACGCTTCGCCCTCACCAGCCGTGCCGCCCACCGAGAGCACCGCCATGCGGCCGGTACGCGGTGCATCTGCCTGCTGCCCGTCGGCCGCTGTATAGGCAACATTGATCCGTGGCGCGGCCGCGCGTCCTGCCGTTCCAGGAGAGGAGGTGGGTGCGGCCACGGTGGCGGGGGCGTTCGAGTTCGGCGCCGAACTCGGCTGACTTCCTGCGAAGTTCTCAGACACCTGCGTGGGTGGGGGTGTTGCGGGCGTCACCGTCACAGGGGGGATGTACGCGGTACTCCAGTCAGGCTCAGGAATGGCCGCTGGCGTGCTGTCGGCAGGTGGAGGAGCGAAGACCACGGGCGCGGCGGGAGCGTCGGGGATGACGATGGTGTCAGGAGGAGTGTTGCTCACGGCGGGCGGCGTGTAGGCCGTGGAGGTGTCCGCTGCCGGGGGGGGCGTGTAGACGCTCGAACTGCTGGGCGGCGAGTAGCTGGAGGACGTGTCGTTGGCGTAAGACGGCGCGGTGTAGGACGGCGCGGTGACCTGTGACTCCGTGGGGGCCACAGTCTGCCCCGTGCCGATCCCCGGCGTGGACCCTGTGGACGAACCTGGCGCGGGGGCCAGCGGGCTGGTCTCCACGGGCTCCGTCGGAAGGCGCGGGGGGCCACCGGCACTCTCGGTGTCGCTGCCTGCCTGCACGTTCTCCGACTGGGCCGCGCCCGGAGAGGTGGTCGTGGTCCTGGCCGTCACCGTCTTGGGCTGCCGCGGCCAGAACATGAAGGTGCCCAGCGTGCCGATCAGCAGGCCTGCACCGATGATGCCCAGCCGCCGCGCGTCAGGCACCGGTGCCCCGTTGGGGGTCCGGCGCGTGACTCTGGCCGTGATGCGCTCCACGAACGACTCCCGGCCGTCGATGGCCCGGGCCTGCTCCTGGAGGAGGGCAGAAGCGCGGACCTCGGATTCGGGGATGCGGGCGAGGCTCACCCGGGTCGCCAGGCTGGGGTTCTTCGCCCTCAGTTGCTCCATAAAGGCGGCGTAGTCCGGGCTGTTGGGATCGCGCGGGATCTCCAGGCCCAGCGCCTCGACCTCACTGCTCAGCGTGTCCACCACTTCGGGATCGTAGATGTACGTCTGGGGCTCGGGATGCGTCATGCCCCCACCCTAAGTGCGAGCTGGTTTCGCCCAGGGACAGCAGAGGGCCGGAGCGCACTGGCGGGAACCTGAATCCAGTTAGAAATCTGGTGTGTTCGCAGTATCCGTGAACGGCGCGAACTCTGGAGGTATGTATGAATCAGGAGCTTACCATCAACCAGCGTTCCGCCGCCTTCTGTGCCCGCCTGGGCATCAGCCCCCTGACCCTCATCACCTGGATGGGGATTCTCGCGGCAGCCCTCCTCTTCAGCGTCGCGTTCGCCGCCAACCCGTTCGACACGACCTTCGCGCAGCAGGGAAAAACCGGGTGCGGCTGGATCGCCTCGTTTGTCAGCAGCATCCTGGTGCGCATCGTTTTTTTCGGCATGGCGATCATCGGTTTCGTGATGGGCCTGGCGCGGCTGCGCGGGGGTTGGGCGACCTGCGCCGTGGGCATCGTCGGCGGCATCCTCTCCCTTCAGGCCATCCCGCTCGGCAAGAACCTCGGCATCGTTCCGCCCCAGTGCGGCCTGTAAGCCCCCGTCAAACGTCGAGTCTTGTGAACGGAAACAGGTGAGGACGTGGAGTACGATCCGATCTACCGTTTCAATCAGGAACCGGAATGGCGCTTCGGCATCACCTGGCCGAAGCTTGGCAAGGCGGGTGGGGTGGCCTTTCTCGCGTTCCTGCTGCTCTCAGGCTCCCTCGAAGGGATTCCCCTTCTCGCCGTGCTGCTGGGCGTGCTGGTCGGGACGTACCTCGCCCTCGCCGCCTACCAGCGCCTGGTCCCCCACAACTACATCAAGAACCTCTTCTATTACGTTTCGACCCCAATGGTCCTGGAAGTTACCAACGACAGCAAACCCCTGCCGCTCTCGGTGCCCAGGTATGCCGAGGTGGCCCCTCCCAAGGACAACCGGCGCAGGTCTGCCCGCACGGCACCCGCACCCATCCAGGACGCCAAGGCCTGAACTCTCTCTGCCCGACCCGCCCCCACCAGGGTGGGTCGATTCCCATTGGTGCCAACCAGAAAGAATTTACGGTGGGCCTATGTCCTTTCTGACAAGTCTTCGGGATGCCCTGACGCCTGTGCGCCAGACCAGTTGGACCGAGAAGTCCCCGTTGCTGGGAATCCGCCAGGGGGTCCACGTCGCGCGGAACGGCGCTGCCGAGATCGGCTTCGAGTTCCATCTTCCGAACGCGCTGCAAGTGTCCAATGCCGTACGTGACAGCATCAAGCACACCAACAACATCCTGCTGAGCCAGGCCCTGCCGGTCGGCTCACGCGGACGCATCATCATCGAGAACCGCGACATGTCCGAGCAGGAGGTGTGGGGCTCTATGCTCCAGGCCCAGGGTCAGCAGGACATCCTGGGCGCCGTGGTGCAGGCGGACAACGACCTTCTGGAACGTGACCGCCGCGCCGGGAAATTGAAGCGCACGCGTTATTACCTCACCGTCAAGGTCAACCGCAAGACCCCGAAGAACCGCAGCCTGTCCGAACGGGAACTTGGTGCCCTGACCGACTACTGCAACGCCTACGCGGGCCGGTTGGGCGACGCCATGCACGCGGCCGGTCTGTCGCCCCGCCGGATGCAGACGCAGGACATTGCCAACCTGATCTACAGCTACCGCAACAAGCAGTTCGGCGACATGCCGGGCGAGTACCGCAGCGTGGTCCCCACCGGCGACGCCTCGGTCCGCTCGCTGCAAGCCGACGACCGCATTCAGCTTCCCTCCCCGCGCCGCCAGCTCACGGAAAGCTCGGTGGACAAGTCCAATCCCGGGTTTCTGGTCGTGGGCACTCGCCTGGTCAACGTCGTGAGTTACTCCGAGGTGGGCGAGGGCACGCAGAGCGGGATGCTGGAGCAGCTCCTGGCCGCCCTGCGGGACGTCGAGCATTACCTGATCATCGATTTCGTCATCGTCGATCCCACCACCAAGAAAGCCGCCCTGGCGTACAAGGCCGAAGGGGCCGCCAATACCCTGGCCGAGGGAGGCGGTTCCGCGAACAGGGCGATCTCCGACGAGATGGAGGAGGCGCTGTACGCCATCACGCGCGGCAAGGCCAAGATGGTGAACTTCGGACTGGCCATGGTGATCTACGCGCGGACGCAAGACGAGCTGAACTACGCCACCAACCGGGCGCGCGCGGAGATGGGGCAACTGGGAGGGGCGCTGGCCCGGGTCGGGAACGTGGACAACATCCGGCAGTACGAACTGCTGGAACCGTTTGGCGGTCTCACCAACCAGTACCTGTTCGACGGCCGCACGATCAATGTGGCCGGTCTGATCCCGCAGGTGGGCGCCTGGGAGGGCACGCCAGACCCCCTGGTCGTCTTCCGGAACCGGCACGGCGGGCTCACGCCGATCAACCAGGCGGTGGGAACCAACAACTCCGGGACGTTCATCATCGGCACGGCAGGCAGCGGCAAGAGCAACCTGAACATGACGTTCCTGCTCAACGTGCGCGCCATCGGTGGCAAGGTCTATATCCTGGACCTCAAAAAGGATTACGACGCCGTGGTGGAGGCGGTCGAGGGCGAAATCATCGAAATTCGCCCGGGTGCCGTGCTGCCGAACGGCAAGCCGGTGTGCATCAACATGTTCGACCTCCCCCCGGGTCAGATTACCGCGACGGCGGAAAAGCGCGGACTGCTGATGGGCATGTTCAAGGCGCTGCTGATGCCCAGCGGCGGACTGGGGACGCTCGACTACACCATCCTCACCAGCGCGCTCGAAGCCGCCTACGACCTGGCGGTCACGCGGATTCCCACCGGGGACGGAAGGTACCGCGAAGAGTTCAAGGAGTTCTACCTCGCGGACTTCGTGCGGATTCTCAGGAACCTGCCAACCGTGGCGGGCGTCGCGCCGAACAAGACCATGCAGGACGCCATCGACATCCTAAGCGCCCGGCTCGGGGCCTTTATAGGCAAGGGGGAACTCGCGTCTTTCCTGAACGGCCCCACGACGGTCCGCATCGGAAGCGACGTGACGAGTTTCAACATTTCCGCCATGCGCGACGAGTCGGCCCGAGAACTGCGGCGCATCGGAATGATCCTGCTCGTCGACCTGATCTGGCGCAGCGGCCTGGACAACCCGGGCGTAATCAAGTACCCCGTGTTCGAGGAACTGGGAGCGATGGCCGAGATCGAGGAGGCCGCGAAGTTCGTGGCCGAGATGTTCAAGGTCGGGCGCACCTTCGGTTTCTACCCGGTCGGGCTCAGCCAGGAGATCGGGGACATCGAGAACATGAGGGGTATCATCAACAACAGTGCCCTGCGCCTGATCGGCAGCGTCACGCCTGACGAGGCCGAGAAGATCGTGACCACCCTGAAGCTGAACGAGGCCACCCACGCCAACATCAACAGCCTGGGCGGCGGCGCCAACTTCCGTGAGTACGTGGCGATCATGGAGCTGTCGAACGGAGAGACGGTCGGTGACGTCATCCAAAACCACCTGACCCCGCTAAAGCGCTGGTTGACCAGCAGCCACCCGGCGGATAAGGAACGCCGCGAGGAGTACACCCGTCGCCTGGGCGGCAACCGGATGTCTGCGGTGATGGCCCTGGCCGGTCATTTCGTCAACTGACGTACCCAGAGTGCCTTTCGGGAGGAACCTATGAAAAGAACGTTGTTGACCGTCACGGCCACCGCCTTGCTGTCCAGCGGTCCCGCGCAGGCCGCAGGGAGTGTGGGCGGCGTGCCGCTGCCCAGCCAGGCGCAGAGTGCCTACGACTTCTACCAGCGCAACAAGGCCTGGCTCCAGTCCCTGACCGACCTGAAAAACATCAGTGACCGGATTTTCAGCGAGGACAACCTGAAGAACATCGGCTCAGTCATGCTCCAGCGGCTGGCCGACCAGGGCTTCAACACAGCGGGCATCGACCCGGAGGGCTTCCTCAACGACCTGCAAAAGCAGATCGACGCGATCAAGGAGGAGATCAGCAAAGGACAGGCCTATATCGCCTCGGCCGCGTTCCTGAAGCCCGGCACGAACGAGGTGGACACCGCCATCGCCTTCAACCCCACCCTCCAGCAGATGAAACGCGACAGCGCCGTGCAGAACGTGCAGGCGGACGAGCTGACCAAGTCGCAGTTGCAGAACACGGCCGACAGCGCCAAGACCGTCGAAGAGGCCGTCACCACGGCGAACACGCTCCAGGACCGGGCCAAGGATGTCGCCACCCAGGCCCTGGAACTGGGGAACGCCCTGAACGGCACCGACTCGACCCGGGACGGCGTGCAGGTGCTGGGGCAGATCGTCCTCGAAGACATGAACAACCGGGCCATGAGCGACGCGGCGCTGGCCGCGCAGTTCGCGCAGCTCTCCCGCAGCCTGGACATCACCAACCAGACGATGGGGGCCGTGGTGAGCGACCTGATTGCCCGGAAGAAGAGTGAGGCGCTCGCGCGTCAACAGATTGTGGAAGAGCAGGTGGCCCGCTCACAGGCGCGCGCCGACGAGACGGCCAGATCGGTCCGTGCGACGGGCAGCACCATTGTGGAGATCACGGCGGCACCGGAGACCAACACCGAGAACACCGCCCAGTTGCTCCGGGGGAACTGATGCAGGGATCATTCCGCTTCGCGTTCATGCTGGGCATTCTTGCGCTGACCCTGTTGGGCAACGCCGGGGCCACCACGGCGCCGGGGCTCTTCGAGGTCAACCTGTCCGACTACGTGCAAAATCCCCGGGTCTGGATGGACACCCTGGCCAAGGACATCGGTGATCAGCGGCTGATCCAGTCGCTCGCCCTGTACGGCATGTACATCGCTGGCGGCATGGGCCTGTACGTCATTTTTTTCAAGGGCATCTTCCGCAACAACTGGGGAGTGGCCACCCTGACCATGTTCAAGATTCTCGCCGTGCTGGCTGTCATGGACGCCACCCGAGATGGCAACGGGCCGGTCTGGGCCGTCATCGACAGTTCCACCGCCGGGTGGTCGGCGCTCTACACCACGGCCTCCAGGCTCGCCAGTCCATTGATCAAGGATGCCGTCGAGGTAGGCACAGCGGACATGGCGAACGCGGCCCACGAGTACCTGATGGCGGCTGGCGCAGCGTCAGGGATCGCGGAGGTCATCACGACGGCGCAGTGGAAGAACCCGAACAATCCGCTCGACGACACGACCGTGCAGGCCCTGGTCACGGCCGAGCAGCAGGCCCGGCAGATCTCACCGCTGGACCGCGCGAGTTGGATCGTGCAACTGGGCTACGTGCTGATCCTCGGATTTTTCGCCCTCTTCACCTCGATCATTCTAGGAAGCGGCTTCAGCCTGATCCTCGGCAGTCTGCTGCTGCCGTTTGGCGTGGTGGCGTGGGGCATCGGCGACGGCCGGATGCTCAAGTACATCCTCATGCTGGTGATCGGGGCGTGGCTGACCGCCGCCGTGACGCCCTTCGTCATGGTCCTGTCCGCCAAGATCGCGGTGCAGTACCCCCAGCAGGTGCTCACCAACCAGATCAAGAGCAGGACCACCGACCTCAATGCCCTGGCCTACCAGTACCGGGAGGAGATGGTGAAGTGCATGTCAGGCACCACCGGGCAGGGAAACGAGTTGGGCGTTCCCAAGTGGCTCGGCGGTGACTACGCCTGCTCTGGAATCAAGGCCTTTTTCCTCCAGATCAACGCCGGGTTGCAGTCGTTCTGGAGCATGGTCCGGGGATTCATCCTGTTCGTCGTCGCCATGGTGGTGGCTCAGGGCATCGCGGCCGCCCAGCTCCGGCGCGTCCCAGGCTTCCTGGCGAGCGCACTCAGCACGGGTATTGACACGACCGTGAACGGCATTCAGGCAGCAGGTGCCGGAATGTTGGCCCGGATGGGGGGGGGCGCCATGCGGAGCATGTCCGGACCCGCCGGGAACCTGGCGACCACCAGCGGCCGGGCACTGGGGGGGGGCGCGAACGCCACGGCGGGAGGCATGAGCCACATGGGCAAGAACGCCACGGACTCGTACCGCACCGCTCGGCTCGGAAACGAGATGAACCGGACGGTCCGGGACGCCCCTGGGCAGTCCAGCCGTGAGACGTACTCGAACGCTGCCTCGCGGATGAACCCGAACAACGGCACCCAGACCGGGCCCCAGCAGCCGTACACCGGGAACAGCGGCAACCCTGGCAACGCGCGTGGTACGGCCGCCGACGTGGGCGCCAAGAGCGGCCGGACCAGCCAGAAGAACTGACCTCACAACCAGCAGCAACCCCTTCCAGGCGGGCCGTCATCTGACCGCCCGCCTGCACTCACTCAAGGAACGGACGATGCTACAGAAACGCAACAACATCGAGAACCTCCTCGTGAAGTCGAGGTCGCCGTGGGCGGTCCTGGGCATGACCCTGTGCCTCGCCGCGTTCCTGGGCGGCCTTGCGTATGGTGTGGGCGAGCTGATCAAGCTCATGGTCGGTCTGGGAAAAGAGCTGATCGGCCTGGGCTGGGGGCGCGTGTACTCTCAGGAAAGCCCGCTGATGGTGTTCACCTACTGCCTGGGAGACGGGCGCTGTGCACCTGGGGCCAACAAGGCGCTGTCAGCCGCCTTTCCCTACCTGCCGTTCGCCCTGAGCTTCGTGCCGCTGGCGGGAGCTGCCCTGATCCACCGCGCAGGAGGTGGCAACAAGCACGTGAAGATGCCCGGCCAGCAACGTTGGGCGCTGGAGACGGACGACAAGATCAAGCTCTACGTCAGGGGAGACAAGGAGCGACCGGAGAACAAGCAGAGCGGGTACCTCGGCTACTTTATGCGGCCAGCGGGCGCGGACCGGTTTGACCTGAAAAAGCTCGAAATGATGATGCCCCCGGTCGAGGACCGCTGCACCAACACCATCATCATCTCCGGCGTCGGCGGCGGGAAAACTTCCGGCCTCTTCATTCCGCAGCTCATGATGGACGCCATCCAGGGCAACAGCGTGATCCTGTTCGACCTGAAGTACCCCAACCGCAAGGGCTTCTACAACATGATCGCGTTCTGGCACCGGCTCGGGCGACAGGTGCAGCTCTTCACCCCGTTTTCCGAGGACACGCTGCACATGCCGCTGCTCGCCAGCGTGACGGACATGAAGACGGCCCTGGAGGTGGCCGAGAGCATCATCACCCCCCCCGAGTATCAGAAGGAGGTTGGCGAGCACTACAAGAGCGTGGAGCGGCACACACTGGCCTCGATCATGCTGGCCGTCGCCAACCATCCCGTGCAGTCCAAACGCACCTTCCGCGAGGTGCTGCGCATCGCCCAGTCCACCAAGACCGAACTCGAGCAGTGGTATCAGCGCGAAAGCGCGAACAATCCCGAGATCAAGGAGGCCATGAAGGGGATCTTCGACCGCTCGCCAGCCGCCAACGCGGACATGTTGCGGGGACTGATCTCGGAACTGAAGATCTTCTTCAACCCGGTCTTGGAACGGGCCACAACCAGCAGCCCGGGACGCAACCTGAACCTGGTGGACGTGTTCAAAAGGCCGACACTCCTGTACGTCGGTATCGAGCAGGAACACCTGATGGACGGCTCCGGGGAGACGCTGATCAAGTTGATCAATCGCCAGGTGGACCGGGTCGCGTTACAGGAGTCCGCGCGGCAGGGCGGGACCCTGGCCATTCACGTCGAAAAAGTTTTCGATGAGTTCAACAGCTTCGGTCGGCAGGGCAACATGATGCGCTCGACGGCCACCAACCGGGAGCGCAACATCGGCATGACCATCGGGGTTCAGAACAGCAGCCAGGGGCGCCTGGTGTATGGCGACCTGTACTACTCGGCGATGACCGAGAACGTTATCGGCCACACCATCCTTCTCCCCTACGGCATCACCGGCCAGGACGCCATCAACTGGTCGAAGTTGCTGGGAAACACGAGCAAGGTGGTGACGGGCGAAAGTGCCGCCAACGACCAGGTTCTCCCCACGCCGTTCAAGGGGCGGCGCACCACCTCGGAGCGCGTCGAGCGGCAGGCCTTCTTGCCTCCAGAGGAATTCGCCACGTACACCAAGAACGAGGGCGTTCTGTTGATGATGGGCTGCCCGCCGGTCCGCATCAAACTGCCGCGTTACGACGCTCAGTTTGTGGTATCCGCACCCTGGTGGCAGTTCTGGTCTCGCCCGGTCGAGAACCGCATAGCAAAGGTCTACCGGAACGTCATGGGGAAGGCCGCGCCCGGCGTGCTGACCGACCAGCTTCTGGCCGATCCCAGCTTCCGTCAGCAGGGGCGGGCACCCGTGCAGGAGAATGCCCCGGAGACGCCTGAGGCGCTGCTGCATGCCTGGGCGGACACCGCGCTGGAACAGGGTGCCCGGGTGCGTCTGGTCAGGGCGACCACTCCCCCGAAAATCTACGTTTCCAGCGACTCCTTTGAGTCCCCAGTCTCCGCCGAACAGATCACGTTCCTGGTGGACCAGAGCAAGTGGCTGGCCCGCGGTGCGGCGGGCACGGAGTTGCGCGTCACGGACGCGGGACAGGCGCTCCTCGGCGAGACCAAGATGAAGCGCTTCGCGGACGCCGAGGTGCTGGGGCCGATCATGCGCTGGATGCGTCAGCGGGCGCCCAGCATCGAGCACCACCCGGTCCGCGACTCGCTGCCGGAAGACCAGCGCCAGGAGGTCACCGCGTACTACGAGTACGAGATGCTGGCGATGCCCTCCACGGTGCTGCGCGAGCTGCTCGGCGTGGTCCCAGAACTGCCCACCAAGCGCCTCGGGACCAAGAACCTGGTGGTCGTCCCGCTGAACGATCCCGCGAGGCTCAGAGCGGCCGTAGACGCCGCCCGCGAGGCCGCCGAGATGCACCCCAACGGCGAGGCCAAGGGCTGGGGCAAGGCCAGGCAGGAGGCTGCCGCGAACCAGCCTCCCGCCGACCCTGAACCGCGCCCGAAGCCCGCGAAGACAGGGCGGGCAAAGACCCCCAGGAAGGAGTCTAAAAGGGCACCGACCCTGCTCGAGGAGCACGCCGTGCTGAAGGCCCAGGAGACTGCCGAAATCGCGGAGGTCGCCGAGATGGAGGCGGCACCTGCCCCCGCCCCGAAACCGGTCAGCGCACCCCGCAAGAAGTCGGGAACATCACCGTCCACAGCGGGCAACCAGCCCCCGATCTTCCTGCCCTTGCCGGAACTGGAGCGAACCTCAACCGAACTACCCTCAGGGCAGGCAGGCGCAGCCGAGCCCACGCCTGAGTCCAGTTCAAACGCGGAGGCCGTGCCAGACGTCATGGCGATCTTCACGGCCAACCGTATGAGGGGAGAGGAATGAAGAAGCTGTATTGTGTTTTGGCGCTTGCGGTGGGGACGACGGCAGGCGCACAGGCCTCGCCGCAGGTCACGCTGAACGTGGCTATCAGCCTTATCGCGAGGGCGCAAAACTCGCTGCTGATCTACGCGCCGACCATGCAGAATCCTGAAGTCACCACGGCCTACCGTCAGGTCGCCACACGCGACGTGACGACGGTGATCATCACCACCCCAGAGGCCGTCCAGCAGGGCAGCAGGAACGAACGCGTGGTGCAGGTGGCCTTTGCCGGGTGGGACACCAAGACCACCCAGCTCTACGCTCCCAAAGTCACCAATGCGGCGAACAGCGTGCCGTTCGTGGTGATCGACGAAACCTTTGCCCTGGTGGGCCGCAACCTCACCCAGATTCCACTTCCGGGAGACAGCGTGCAGGTGGACCTGGTGCGCGACCCGAAGATCGTGGCGTCCCTGGTGAAGTGGGTGGGGGCGAACGCGCAGGCCAATCCACAGGTCGACCTCCTGAAGTGGTTTTCCAATCGCCTGAAACGGCCATGAGCAGCAGGAAGCGGGGCGGCCTCCGGGCCGCTTTTTGCTGGACCGGTTCCCGGGCAGAACCACTCCCCACATACGGTGCAGGGCGAGGTGATTGCAGTGAAACAACGGTGGTTTTACCCGGCAGATCTGTTCTTACTCGCCTGCGTGGTCCTGGCGCTCATGGCCGCCTACGCGGGCGGGGCCCTGGGCTACCTGATCGGCCTGGTCACGGTGGGTGTGGGCCTGATCGTCAGCATCCTCCAGCGCATCCTGGTGGCGGTGCGCCCGCCTGCCCCTGTCCGCGTAGGGCGGGGGCAGACGGCGGGCGGCACGTCCAGGGCCGAGACGCACCTTGAGGCCGTGGCGGGCAGCGCAGAGGCGACGATCCGCCCAGGCGCGGGGCAGGCGGGCGCTGCGGCCGCGATGCGTGGAGCGGCACAACATGACAGTCAAATTTCTCGCCGACTTCACCCGCAAGTGGGCGCTGATCGGAGGCGTGATCAGCGCCCTTTCCGGTTCAGCCCAGGCGTGCGGCGTGATTCCCCAGAACCTCCACGGCTGGGCGGTGTATCACGCCGGACGTTTTGGTCTGGACCCCGATCTGCTGGTGAGTCTGATCTGGGTGGAAAGCCGGTTCTGCCCGCGCGCCGTCAGCCCCAAAGGGGCGCTCGGCCTGGGCCAACTGATGCCCGGAACGGCGCGCGATCTGGGCGTGACCGACCCGCTCGACCCCCGGCAGAACCTGTACGGGGCGGCGAAGTATTTGCGCCAACAGTGGGACACCTTCAAGGACTGGCCTCTCGCGCTGGCAGCCTACAACGCTGGCCCAGGCAACGTCATGGCGGCGGGGGGGGTACCCAACATCTCGGAGACCCGGAACTACGTGGCAAAAGTGCTCGCAACGTACCGGGCTTTGAAGCGGGCTCCGGTCCGGTTCCAGGGGGTGAACGGATGACGGTGGTGGACCTGACGAGGCCCGAGGAATACCAGATGGTGCTCGACTCGTTGCCGGAGGAACTTCAGGTGTATCTGGCAGGCCGGATGCACCAGGTCGACGACATCGCCCTCGACGTTGGGCAGCACTTCGCCGCGCTGATGGACGACCTCAGCGTGACCTTCCCACGGGTGGTCACGGAGTCCGACTTGATGCGCGTGTTGAACCGGGTGGGCCGACCTCGTGCGGACGGTCGCCAGGGCATCCCGGGCACCCTGCACCGGTACAGCGCGGCGACGAACGCCGCCGGGCAGTACACGTCCATTTCCATCCGGGTTGGCCGCTACCTGATGGGCATGTTGGAACCATTGCGAAAAGAGATCGAGGCGGCGCAGGGCATCGCGATTGTGGGCGAACCCTTCTCGGGGAAGACGGCCACGCTCCGGGACTGCATGCGCATCCGCACGGAGGTTCAGGGCAAGCGGTTGTCCGTAGCCGACACCAGCGACGAACTTCTGGGGCCTGGTGTGATCCCGCATGCCTGTGTGGGCGTGGCAAAACGGGTCTCCGTTGGGGACCCCTCCAGACAGCGGGCGATGATCGCCTACGCCTTGCAGAACAACAGCCCGCGCGAGCTGCTGACCGACGAAATCGGTCCGCGCGACGACGTGCCACTGGTGGTGGAGTACGCCAACAAAGGTGTGTTGTTCGACGCCACCCTGCACGCCCGCAACACCGCTCAGGCCTTCACGAACCTGACCTACCGGCCACTGTGGGGACTCGACGCCAACAAGCAGGTGGTCAGCACACCCATCTTCAGCCTGATTATCGAGGTGCTTTCGAAGGGTGTGTACCGCGTGATCGACGACGTGCCGGGTGCAGTGGACGCCTGGTTGCGAGGCGATGAGATCCAGGGACGAATGATGCAAGCCGCCTGAGCCCGCCCCTCCCACAACCGCCGCCGATCTCCCCGATCAGGCGGCGTTTCTCTGTCACCATTCTGCGCCCCGGTATGTTCAACCCACGTCCCCTGGGACAGCAAAAAAGGCAACTCTTGGAGGCACCTGTTTTCATCGAGACGCCGCATTTGAGACCAGCCGATGTGCAGCCCTCTCCTGGACCTGTACCAAGGAAAATGCCCCGCTTTGGCGGCAGAGAGTGGCTGCGGTCAATTGCTCATGCCCTTCTCATTTCTGAAGCCAACCGGAGTACCCGGTGACCAGCCCTCATCCCATGCGAGTTTTACATTTGAGCGCCAATCCTAAACCTCAGATCCTGGCCGCTTCTCGCCGTTCCAGCGCAAGCCCAACCCGCTTTTCCGCTCCTTTCCAAATCACTTCGCCAACTGATTTAAATTATAAACCGCAATCTCTCACGCTCCTCATACTCTAGGGCTGTTCCCGGACCGCCGCCGCACCCGCAGGTGTGGTTGAGAGTTCTCGCACAGCCAGCGGAAACGGTCGGGGGAACCTGCGCCGTTTTAGGGTCAGTGTATGGAGACGGACAGCAAGCGGGATCTGGAGTTGGAAGGCAAGTCGGTGCGGCGTCTGAGCGAGGTGGTAGCGGAGCTGTCGGACGAGGCGGCAAAACGGTTCCTCGCAGCCTATGACGAGGCGTACGCCAAGGCGGTGTTCGAGGCGGTGTTCCTGCGCGAATCGCTGCTCGCCAAAGTCGGCGGCGCCGTCCGGCGAGACGAGCTGATCGAGGTGACCTCGGCGTACGAGCGGTGGGAACGCCGGACCCGGGCGTGTGTACTCGACCCGAGTCCCCACGCGGAGGTCTCCACATCGCTGGACGAGTTGCAAAAGGGAGACGCGAGTTTCGCCGAGCTGGCCAAGGCCCGCCGCGAAGCCACGGCGACCCAGGGCAAGGCAGCACGAGGTTTACGCCGTTCGGGAAGAAAGTCGAAGCCCAGAGTGGGCGCGGCCAAGGGACTGGACGCCAAAGCAGCATGACGTGATTCAGAGGCGGTCGAGAAGGGAAGGGAGAGTGGTGACCCCTTCCCTCTTTCCATGCCGCCTGGTGGCCCGGGTGTCGCGCACTGGCGTGCGCGCGGGCAGGTCATGTCGCAGGAACGGTACGAGGTGCACTTCGGAGGCGGACGCTCGGTCGTGGTGCAGGACGCGCTGGCGCTGGCTGGTGTGGTCTTCAGGGAGAGGCCGCAGCGCGTGACGGTCTGGGACCGGGAGACGGGAGAGGTGCTGGAGGAACTGGACGGCCGACTGCGCCCGATCTGGAGCGCTGCGGCCACGCCGCTGGTGGAGGTAGAGGAGTGCCTGCTAGGAGGACTGCTGCTGACGACCGCAGCGGCGCACGTGAACCTGACCTGGGCGGAGACCGTGACGCTCCTGCTGGTGGTCGCGGCCCGGGCGAACCCGGGCTGGCAGAGCCTGGCGAACGGGGAGCTGAAGGTGTGCGCCTCCGCAGAGGTCGTGTCCCTGTCCCTGAACGGGGCGCAGGACACGGTGTTCCTCAACGCGGCGTCGGGGCGGGCGTTGGAGCGGCGCTTGCGCCAGCTGGTGGAGGGCAACGCCGAGGCGGTGCGGCTGCTGCTGGCGGCACAGACTCCGCAGGGCTCGTGGACGCACAAGTTGGCGAGCCCGTTCTCGCGCCCTCAGATCCGGAACAACACGCTGGGCGCCGGGCACTACTCCCGTCCCGAGCGAACGCGGCGCGGTAGGGGGCGTTAGCCCACGGCTCCCGGACGCGCCAGGAGTCGGACGCTGGCGCGTCCAGGGGTGAGGTGTCGGGAGCAGTTCGGCGACTTCGAGATCACGCACAGGGAGGAACGCACATGGCTCTGGGACTGAACCGGGTGACCTTGGTGGGACGGCTGGTGGAGGACGCGGCGCTGCGGTACACGCCGACCGGTATGGCGGTGCTGGAAGGCACCTTGCATGGGCAGGAGGAACTGTTCGTCGGGGACAGTCTGCGGATGGTGGAGTGGTACCACCGCTTCGAGCAGGTCGGGAAGGCCGCCGAGTACTCGGCCGAGCGCGCGTGCGTGAAGGGCACGCCGATGGTGCTGGACGGCTCACTGGAGTACAGCGAGTGGGAAGCGCCGGAGGGCGGCAAGCGCAGCGCACTGAAGGTCAAGGCCTTGCAGCTCGCGGTGCTGGACGCCCCGGCGGACGCGGTGCCCGGTCTGAACCAGGTGACGGTCTCCGGCCACCTGGCACGCGACGTGCAGCTCCGGCACACAGCGGCGAAGGAGCCGGTGCTGGAGCTGCGGGTCGGCGTGACGGACCGCTTCAGGAACCGCCAGGGCCAGTCGCAGGAGAAGACGCACTGGATGGACGTGGTGTTGTGGCGGCACCTGGCCACGGCCCACCAGGACGCGCGCAAGGGGACGGGCGTGGTGGTGGGCGGGCGGCTGTTCAACGAGGCGTGGACGGACCGTGACGGCAACAAGCGCCTGTCCACGAAGGTGGAAGCGCGGAGCGTGCAGGTCCTCGCGCGCAGCAGTCAGGACGCCCCAGCAAACGTTGCCTAAATCCCCTTGCCAGTCAGGAAGGGATGCGGACCTCTGGTCTCCCCCACAACGCAGGGAGACTGGAGGTCCTTTTTCTTACGGCCACTGAGCACGCATGTCGGCATCTTCGCCCTCTCGGCTCGGTGGACGCCGCTATTGTCGGGACGCTCAGCCTTCGCGCCTGCGGCGCTGGGAAGCACGCGGAGGTGCAGGATGATGGCGAAAGTGTTTCATGCCAGGGGTCCCGGGGCGCGCTGGCCGGAAGACTTCGTACTGGTGGCGGAGGTGGAACGGTGTACCGACCCGGACATGGCCTTCCGGGTGGTGCAGCACTTCGGCGACTCGCACTGGGCACGTGGCCTGGGCGTCCGCTGCCTGGTGCCGGAGGCGACGGCGCGCAGCACTGCGCCGGGTGACGTTGTGGAACTGAACAGCGAGGTGCTGGAGTGCCTGCCGGGCATGGGGTGGCGGCGGCTGGGGTAACGCCCGGAGACGCGGCAGCGGGGAGTCGCGCGCTGCCGCGCGCCGCAAGGGGGCATGACACAGGACGAACGCGCCGACGTGACCCTCGCCTTCCGGGACTCGGACTTCCGCCTGACGCACCCCAACCCGAAGTTCCACCAGGAGCCTTTCCACGTGGTGGGCCGGGCAGGCACGCCGGTCGAGGGCGTGAGCCTGCGCTTCAGCAGCCTGGGTGAGGGGCGCGACCTGGTGTGGGAGTGTCTGGGGCACCTGGCCATGCCGGACGTGCTGACGTTCGCCACCGAGCAGCGGGTGTACAGCGGCGCGGTGCTGGGCGGGTACGCCAGCGTGCACGCGCACTTCCGGGGCAGGTGGGTGGGCATGCGGCGCCTGGACCTGCTGGCGCTGTGCCGCGAGGCCGGGGTGAAAGCGGAGCAGCGCGCGGGGTGGCTCGAAGGTGCCCGCGCGTACGTCAGGGCGTTCTGGCAGGTGGCCGGGCCGGGGCCCACCGTGGAAAACGCAGCCGACTGAGTTCGGCACAAGCGGGGGAGACGCGCGGGCGCCTGGCGCGTCTCCCCCTTTTTGCGTGGGGTCGCGGCGGACGGGGCCGCCGCCGGGGCGGGGGCGAAAGGAGGTGAAACATGTGGAACTTTCCGGCGTTCTGGACGCTGGCGTTCCTGACCAGGTGGCGGTTTGAAACCCTCTGCCTGGGCAGCGAGTCGCAGGTGATGTGATCTGAGCCTCTCGTGGGGGTTCGCGGTGCTGCGCGGCGCCGCGAACCCCTTTTTTCGTGGAGGTGTCTATGCACCCACTTGTTCGTGGCGCCGTGTTCGGCCTGTGCGTCGCCGCCTCTTTGCTCGGCTTGGTCCTGCTCGGCCTGGGTGTCTGGCAATGGCACGCCGGGCCTGCGGACATGGAGCAGATGCTGGGCCGTGGGCTTGGTGGCGTGGCCGGTCTCTGGGTTGGGGCGATGGTGCGCGACTGGGCGCGGAGCAGGGGGCGTCCCGGATAGGGGTCGCGCCGGAACTGCACCGGCGCGGCCGGGCGTGGTGGAGGTCGGCATGAATGCAACACCTTTGTTTCAGAACCAGGGCGAGCGGCAGTACCAGGTGGTGCCCATGGTGGAGATCGAGCCGCCCGAGCTGCGGGGCGCGCGCAATCCCATCGGCCCGGCCGTGAAGCAGTTCGGCATCCTCACGCCGCTGGAACTGTACCCGGCGCCGGAGGGCAGTCCCTACCGCTACCGCGTGTCCGCCGGGACCCGGCGTTTCCACACTGCCCGGGACGTGGGGCTGACCGAGGTACCCGCGTTCGTCAGCAGCCACAGCGGGTCGGCGGCCGACATCACCGGCATCGAGAACCTGGGCCGCTCGAACAACCCGGTTGCCGAGGCGCTGGCGCTGCGCGACAAGCTGAATCAGGGGTACAACCTCAAGGGTGTGGCGGACCTGTGGGGTGCGCCGCTCGGCACTTTGAAAAAGCGCGCGAGGCTGCTCGAGCTGCCCGAGTGGGTGCTCCACCTGGTCGGCGAGCAGGTCGCCGTCGGCGTGGTTGAGCAGATCGCCGCGCTGAACGAGCCGTACCGCACCCAGGTGGTCGGGGCCTTGCAGGCCAAGGTCGCGGGGGACCCGGGCGCGAAGTTCACGGCCGACGACCTCAAGGGCGCGCGGGTGGCCCAGCAAGAGGACCTGGGCGACGTGCTGGGTGCCGCGCTGATGGACGCCCCGGCACCCTTGATCGAGGTGGACGTGGTGGCCGACCTGGCGAGCCGGGTGGAGGCGATGGCCCGCAACGAGAGCGTGGACCTCGCCGCGCTGGCCCAGGCACTGCTGGACCTGGCCGGGACAGGGACCGTTCCGGAGGCGTCGTCGGCCCTGGACCGCACCGCCGTGGAGGGGGCGCTGGAGCCTGCCCCGCTGTCGCCGACTCCCCTGCCCGCTGTGAACCGGCCCCCGAGCCGGGTCCGGGCAACCCGCTCTGGGGCCGCCTGAGGCTCGGCAAGGACGGGGGCGGCGTGGGACTGGGTTGAGGATAGGCTTCCAACGCCTGCTGCCCCCTTCCTGGGCCTGAGAGTGGCTGTGGCGTCTGACCCCTTTCCCTGGGTGCTCGCGACGTACCTCACGGTGGACGGGGCCTGCGGGTACGTGCCCAGCGGCCGCCCCCCTGCCCTGCGGGGTACCTGGGACGTGACCTGCCGCACGGTCACGGGCGCCACCTCGGTCCACGTCGAGCAGGTCCTGCTGCCCTGAGGAGGGGTCGCGCGCGAGCAGCGCGCGCAGGTGGGGAACAACGGAGGTGCGGTATGCACGGACTGGCACAGGGTGGACGGCGGCTTTGCGGCGACGGGCGGATTCTCGGCGGGTGGTACCTGGAAGGCGCGGTCAGCGCCAGCGGCACCCACCCGCTCGACCACTTCCTGGTGGACTTTCCCACCCTGGTCCCCACCAACCTGAGCGTCAGCGCGCTGGGCGTCACGCTTTGGACCGATCCCAGGGGGGTCACGCACGTCGTGGACCTGATTGGCGAGTCGCACTACCCCTTCGTGCCGGACTTCTGGGAGGAGGCGCGGCGCATGGGCTTCTCGCGCAAGGTCTCCCCCACCCTGCCGGTGGGCAAGCTCAGCGCGCAAAGCCGCTTCCTGTTCATCCACAACAAGGGCCTGGTCGTGAGCGCCGAGACCTTGATGCCCCATCTGGAAGGGACGCACGTCTGCCCGACGGGCAAGCGACACCCCGCGCACTCGGGTTGCACCGGCCTGCACTGGTGGGTCACGCCGAGCGCCACGCCAGGGACGCTCACCCGGTACCTCGGGGAGGGGGAATACCAGCTGCGGGGGCGCCTGGGGGCGGGAGCACCCGCCGTGCGCTACGCCCGGGCGATCTTCGCGTCGGTGCCCATCACTGGGATCAGCCACATCGTGGGTCAGGGCGGCCTGCAGGGGGCCAACCAGGCGCAGTTCGCGTCCGCGCAGCAGAGCGGCCTGCCCGTCTACGCGGTGCGGGTGTAAGTCCCCAGAACATTGCGGAGGCGCTGCTGGGGGGTGAGGAGCCCCGGGGCAGCGCCCAAGACCTGTACGGCCTGGTAAGGGAGATCAGCAGCTTTCTGCAAGAGGCCCCGCTGGAGGAGTTGACGAGCGCCGCGTTCCCGGAGGAACTTGAACCGCTCGCTTGTCTGGCCGCCCTCGCCAACCTGCGGCCGTAGCTGCCCAGGCGGACCCGTACCGATCAGTACGCTCCCGACGAGCTGGGCCGGTTGCGCGAGATCCCCCGCAAGCGGGTGGGGAACGTACTCCTGTCGCTGAGGCATGTGGCCCGCTGCTGAACCACCCGCAGCCGAACACCGAAGCTGGATACCCCAACACTGGGTTAACCCCTTCCACAAAGGAGGTTCGTCCTATGGATTTCGACCAGGCCCTGGCCCTCGCAGACCGTCTCTTCGTCGCGGCCTGCCGGGGAAACCTCAGCGGTGGGGAGTACCTGCACGCCCGGTATCTGCTGTACCTGGTGAGGTGCCAGCGGCAGCACTCCTGGCTGCACGGCCTGCACCGCCGGGACATCGACGACCCGAGCATCCAGAGTCCCTACCCCGAGCGGACCACCCGTGCCCGCCTGCGCGAGCTGGCCCAACTGGCCCGCGCCGCGCGCCATATCCGCCGTCCCTACCACGCGTTCGAAGCGCTGGACGAACGTCGGTGAAGACTCCTGTCCCCTCCTCATGGCGGGACGCAGGTTGAAAGGCGGCCGTGGACACACCTGGTGCACGACCTGCCAGAGAACGGGACGCCTGAGGATCCTCTGGGTCATGCCGGTGGAGGATCCCTAAAGTTTCCAGCAACAGGTGAGGTGAGCGTCACCCGTAGCCGCCTCCCCGGCCCCGCCCAGGGGTCAGGGGTCCCCCCGGCGGGGCCAGGGGAACGGTCCGGCATGACCGAAATACGAGGGTTCCGTGGTCGGCACGCCTTTCTGAGCAACTTCGAGCCCGCCGTCATCCGGGTGCGGGGCATGCGTTACCCGACCGTCGAACACGCCTTTCAGGCCTGCAAGACGGAGGACCCCGCCGAGCGGGCCGTCATCGCCGCCCTGCCGACCCCGGCGGAGGCGCGGCGGGCCGGACAGCGGCTCACCCTGCGCCCGGGCTGGGAAGACCTGAAAGAGGAGGTGATGCTGGCGATGCTGCGCGTGAAGTTCCGCCAGCCCGACCTGCGCGAGCGCCTGCTGGCCACCGGCGACGCCGCGCTGGTGGAGGAAAATGCCTGGCGTGACCGCTTCTGGGGCGTCTACCGGGGGCACGGCCTGAACCGGCTGGGGGTGCTGCTGATGCAGGTCCGCGAGGAGATCCTCGCCGTGCAGCTTCAGGCAGCGTAGCCCCCCTTGCCCGGCCGGAAGGGACGCGGTCCCCCTCTGGCCGGGCCGGGCGTCGCGGGCGCCGGGCGCCCGCCCAGGAGGGGAGACCCCGCGAGGTCAGAAAGGACGCCCATGCCCGACCAGCCCAGCAACCTGCCCCTCTCCCCTGCCGCCATCCACCTGTCCCAGGTCCAGCGGCGGCTCCAGGCTCCCTTTCCCAGCCACCTGGTGGGCTGGAAACCGCAGGCCTTCACCAAGGACCGCGGCCGCGCGCTGCTGGTGGCCTACGTGGACGCCCGCGCCGTGCAGGACCGACTGGACGCCGTGTGCCCGGACGACTGGTCCTTCGAGATCGTGGTCGTGGCGAACACCACCCCCACCGTCAAGGGTCGCCTGACGGTCCTCGGCGTGACCCGCGAGGACATCGGGGAAGGGGGCGAGGGGGAAGCGGGCACCCTCAAGGCCGCTGCCTCGGACGCCCTGAAGCGCTGCGCGGTGCAGTTTGGCATCGGGCGCTACCTGTACGACCTGCCCAAAACCTGGGTGGACTGGAACGAGGCGCGGCGTGAGCCGGTGACGACCCCCGAACTGCCCGAGTGGGCGCGGCCGGACTACGAGCGCACCGCCGGTGGGGCGCACCTCGCCCAGGCGATGGAGCAGCTCCGGCACGAGTTGCCCGAGGACCTGGACCTCCAGCGCGAGGTGTATAAGCACCTCAAGGCCGCACTCGGCAGCATCGACACGTTCAAGCGCGGCCAGGACACTCCGGCCTGAGCGCGTGGCCCTGGGAGCGGCGGACCCCCCTGCCGCTTCCGGTACCCGGCCGTGGGTGAGGCGTCGCGCCCTGGGGCGCGGCGGGAGAGAGGAGGATTCGATGACCCAACCCGCAACCGTTCCCGCCTACGTCCTCTCCACGCCGCACGGCACCCACCTGGCGCACTGCGCCACCCGCGCCCTCGCCGAGCAGGCCTCCCAGGTTCTGGCCACCCACTACGGTGCCGACTGCTGCTTCGTGCAGCCTGCCACCGGCGAGGAACGCGATGCTCAGGGCTGCACCCTCGAACTGCTGACCAGGGACGAGGACACCGAGCTGGTGCTGGCGGTGCAGGCCACCCTCGATCCATTCGGCGGCGTGATCACCCGGCAGGTGATGACCCTCCGGGGCCTGGTGTGGCAGGGGGCGCGTCAGGTGCGCGGCCAGCAGGTGACCTGCACTCTTACCTTTGCTGAGGCGCTGGCTCTGCTGGCTCCCCACCTCCTCTGAGGGGGTGGCGGCGAGACCGAGCGGGGATGCTCCGTCTCCTTGAGTCTCTGATATACGTCGTCTCCAGCGGCCGCAACACCCCTCCCTCTGTCCTGCCAGGCGATCCTGTCCGGCGGCACGCCTGTGACGGTTTCCCAGCCCTACACTTCGTTCAGGAGGCCTCGTATGACCACCATCAAAGGCGTCGTCAAAGGCGGCCAGCTCGTGTTCCCCGAGGAAGTCACCGCGCAACTCGGTCTCAAGGAGGGCGATACGGTCGAGGTCCAGGGCGAACTGCTCCGTCCGGCTGTGCCCGTCAGTCCGTTCCTGGCCTGGGTCGGGAGATCCCCGCCCTTCGAGGCCGGGCAGGACAGCGTGACGTTTTATCGCCAGCAGCGCGACGGGGCGGAGGAGTGACCCGCACGGCCATTGACACGAACGTCCTGAGCGCCATCCTGAAAGCCGAACCGAATTCCCTTCCATTGATCGACCTGCTGGAGCGGGCACGCGGAAGCGGTCCGCTCCTGATCAGTCCGGTGGTGTACAGCGAGCTTCTCGGCACACCCCCCCACACCCCGGTGTTCATCGAGGAGTTCCTGCATGACACGGGGATCACGCTCGAGGAGGCGTTCCCCCTGGCGGTGTGGGAGGCGGCAGGCGTGGCCTTCCAGGCGTATGCGGTGCGGAGGAAGGCGAGTGGCGGAGGCGTCCCACGGCGCATCCTGGCGGACTTTCTGATTGGCGCGCATGCTCAGGAGAAAGCGGACCGGTTGGCCACGCTGGACCCACAGCATTACCGCCTGGCATTTCCGGCGTTGACCCTCCTTACGCTGTGAGGGTCGGCCTGGCACCGATCTGAGTTGCCCGGGCGACGTGCGGGCCGCGCCTTGGAGGCATCCGCATCACCTTGGTGCACTGACCAGGACTGACGTACCGGGCAGAAGTCGCCCCCTCGCGGGGGGCAGCGGGGAGGCGGAGGTGCCCCGTGTCCCAGAACTTTTGGTCAGCCGTCAATGCCATCGCGTTCACCCACACCAAGAGCCAGTCGGTGTGGCCCAGCCTGTCCTACAACCAGGAGATTCCCCCCAGCGCGCACTCGCGGCACAAGGACACCACGGCGAAGAGCATCGTCGGCTTCGGCGTGCTCACCGCCATCTGCGGGGTCCTGACCGGCGACGTCCAGGCCACGCCGGGCAACGGGCAGGACGTGCTGATCTGCTACCCCACCACTGGGAACGGCCAGAGTGGGAACCGCTGGCTGGGCGCGACGGTGCACGGCACCCACATCACCTTCGAGGGGGGCATTGGCCGCACCGGCCCGTTCGCCCTGACGGTCGTGCTGGCGGTCCTGAAATGCCACCCCGCCCTGGTGGAAGTTGAGACGCGCTGGTGGCTCCTGGTAGGCGAACTCTCCCGCCTGCGCGGCCCGCGCACGCCCGCCCAGCCGACCTTCACCAAGGCCGACCTGCGCCAGGCGAGCAATGACTCTGACGCCACGCTGGCCATGATGGCCCTGATCGACAGCCTCTACTACAGCATGAAGGCGCTGTTCTTCGTGGGCGAGATGAACCACCTGGACGTCGAGCCCACGCAGGCCAGCCTGTTCCTGCCCCCCGAGGAGTTCACCATCCTCAAACGCTCCCCAGCCGCCCCCGCGCCCCAGGCGAGCACCGGGACCACGCCGCTGGACGAGCTGCTGCGGGTCGCGCGCCGGGGCGGGCGGGTGCTGATCACCGGTCCCACCGGGGTGATGAAGACCGAGACGGCCAAAACCGCCGCCGTGCGGCTCGGGCGGCCACTCTTCGTGGTCAAGGGCAGCCCGAACATGGACGACCAGGACTTCCTCGGCGGCTACCAGATGATCGGGGGCAAACCCGAGTGGGTGGACGGCCCCTTCACCCAGGCCTTTCTGCGCGCCCAGGAAGGACCGGTGGTGTTGCTGTTCGACGAGTTGCTGCGCGCGGACCCGATCAACCTCTCCAGCGCCGTGGGCATCCTCGACCACGTCAGCGCCGACGAGGCGGGGCTGATGGGCGTGCCGCACCTGGAAGAAGGGCGCTACTACCTGCTGCGCCTGAAAAACGGCGAGCTGGTCTGGGCGCCGGTGAAGAACGTCCTCCTCATCGCCACGACCAACCTCGGCGACGGCTACATCCAGGCTGGGCAGAGCATCGATACCGCGCTGCTGGGGCGCTTCAACCTCCACCTGGACATGGAGTACGGCGATCCGGGCGTCACGGTGGCGCTGTACGAACGGCTCTCCGGTGATCCCCAGCTCGCGGCCCACCTGTACAGCACCGAGGTGGACACCCGTGCCAACCACGTCAGCCGCTCGGGGCTGCTGGAGCGCGAGGCCAATCCCCGGGTCGTGATCAGTTGGTTGGAGGCGATCCTGGCCCTGGTGGAGGACGGGTGGGAGCGGCACGAGGCGTTCCGGCGGGCGGCCGAGACGACCCTGATCCCCTTTTGCGTGCCCCGGAACGACTTCGGTCGGCTGGAGCCCGCCGCGCTGGAGGACCTGCGGCGCGTGCTGAACGAGCAGGCGCTGAAGCTGGTGTAGCAGAAGAGGGCCGCCGGAGCACTGAAGGGTGTTCCGGCGGCCAGCGGTCCCCCTTCAGGTGCTTTCCAGTTCCGGCCCCTCCCAGATCGCCCTGGGTTCCAGCAGCGCGAGCAGCGTCAGCAGCCCGACCAGCCCCACCAGGCGTGTAGCCAGCGCCAGGTACAGCGGCACGCCGAAGCCCAGCACGTCCAGCGCCACCGCCCCGCCCCCCAGCAGGGCGGCCAGCATTGCCGAAGAACCGTGCGGCGAGGGGCGGAGATCGCGTCCCCCGCTGCGCCACACGAACACCAGGGCCAGCACCTCCAGCACCAGGGTCACCACCACCATGAACAGCGGCACGCCCGCCGTGGCCCTGACGTTGGACAGCAGGACCACCAGGTCCCCCACCGACAGGGAGACGACCCCGGCCAGTCCCACGATGCCCAGCGCGCGGTAGCCCACGTCCCCCCACGTCTCGCCTGCGAACTTCTGCATGTCCAGACGGTAGGAGCGCGCTGGTTCCGTCCGGCGGGAGTCGCGCCGCGCGGCGGCGCCGGGGAGGGTCAGAAAGGAGCTTTGATGATCGTACCGAGCGGACCCTCCACCCTCCCCTGGCCGCAACAACCGTCCTGGCGGACGTTCGCGGGGCAACTGTTTCGCTTCTACAGCCGCAAGAGCAACTTCACGGTGCTGATCACGCGGCGCGGCGGCACGGCGGCCGTCGACCCGGTGTCGAAGGTGGTGTACCTCGACCCGGACCTGCTGCCCGTCACCGACCCCGGCGTGATCCGGCACGCACCGGGGGACGAGCACGGCATCCGCGCGCTGCTGCTCCGGGCCATCCTGGCCCACGAGGCCGGGCACGTCCAGTTCAGCGGCGACAAGCCGCCCGCGCTGCTGGGGCAGCTCTGGAACGCGCTGGAGGACGAGCGCATGGAGCGCCTGATGGCCGCCCGCTACCCCGAGCTGGCACCCGCCTTCGACTTTCTGGGCGACACCCTCGCCGAGAAGGTCAGCCTGAAGTGGAGGTTCGACTCGCTGGAGGGCTGCCTGGCGATGCGCTTCGAGCACGACCGCGCCGCCCCCAAGTGGGCTCCCGCCCGCCTGGACGAGTGGGCCGACATCTGGCCGCTCGTGCAGGCCGCCTGGACCGCCCCGGACAGCGACCGGGTGACCTGGATCGCGGGCTGCATCCTGGGCCTCCTGGGGCTGGACCAGGCAGACGAGCGCGACCCGTTTGGCGGCCTGGTCGGCTCAGACGGCGCGGGCGACCCGGACCGGCAGCAGCCGGGCGACGATGGGGACGGCACCCCGGAGGGCGGCCGGTCTCCGGGAGGCCAGGGCAGCAGAGACCCCGGGGACCGGCCACCCCCCGATCCGGCCCCCGACCCGACCGACATCCTCACCGTGGGCGATGTGGAGGGTCCCGCGCGGCTGGTGGCGTCGGTGCTGCGCGAGCGAGCCCGGCCGGGACGGACCCGCCCGCACGAGACCCGCGGGAACCTGGACCTCACACGCTACATCGAGGGCCGCTCCAGGTTGTTCCGGCAACGTCAGGAGCCCACGCGGCCCAGCGAGTTGCACGTCACCTGGATCGTCGACCGCAGCGGCAGCATGAACGAGGAGGGCCGCATGGGCTGCGCGGTCCGGGCGCTGCACATGGGCATCCGCGCCGCGCAGATCGCGGACGTGCCGGTGCGGGTGATCGCCTTTGACGACGTGGTGGAGGAGCCCGTGCCGTTCGGGCTGTCCCCCGCGGCCGCGACCTCAGCCCTGTGCACGATCTTCCCGCGCGGATACACCGAACTCGCGCCCGCGATGCGCCGGGCTTTTGAAAGTCCACGCCGGGCGGGCGAGCAGCACCTGCACATCGTGATCTGCGACGGCGGTCTGGACGCGGAGGACATGGCGGCCTGCGGACGGCTGATCGGAGATCACCGCGACGTGCGGGTTCTGCCCGTGCTGATCGGCGAGGCCGCGAACGGCAGCGTCGCGCAGGCCTGGCAGGTGACCTTCGGCACACTCCTGCTGGCCCACGACCACACCCAGCTCGCGGGCGTCATCCGCGCGCGGATGCGCGCCTTTCGCCACTAAGCGGGGCCCTGCCCACCTCCATGCCGGGGTGGGCGCCCACTCTCCTTGGAGGCTCGCCATGTTCCCTTCGGTTCTCGCCCAACCCTCCCTCGACGAAGACGTGCTGTGCCGTCTGGCCCACGTCAACCACCGCCCCCTTGCAGCATGACGGCCTGCGCCTGCGCGGCGGGGAGTATCTCCGGCTGTGCCGCCTGATCGAGAACCGCCGCCCATTCCCTTCCGGGTGCTGCGTCAGGACGGACAGAACCGCCAGGTGGTGCAGGTGGCCTGGAAGGGCCAGGCGCTGCTGCTGGTCTACTCGCCGGTCCGGCAGCTCCTGCACACCGCCCTGCATCCCGAGCGCGGCCTGGCTCCCCGGGGAGGGCAGCGTGTTCCCCAGCCCCGGCGGGTCACCCGGCGTCACGCCTACGCGCAACGGGGGCGGGGCGGTCTCCTCAAACACTCGGAGTGCGGGGACGCCTCCTTGCAGGTGTCGCGCCCGGGGGCGCTCGGGGCAGGTGGAGGTCGAAATGAGCAACGGGATGAACGTCGGCAAGAGCAGTTTCGGAAGCTTCTTCAAGAACTGGGGGTCCGACCCGGCGCCGACCCCTGGTCCCCAGGCGGCACCGACAGCGGCGGTCCAGCCCGACCCGGTGGCGGAGATCGTGCCGTCGCCGGTACAGGAACCGCCGGTGGCCCCCACCGCACCAGTGCCGGACGCACCCGCGCTGCTGGCACCCGCCGCGCCTCCCCCGGCCGCACCAGAGGCCGTGGCGGAACCCGTGCCCCCTGCCCCCGAACCTCAGTCCCCCGCGCCGGAGCAGAGCGCGCCTGCGGACGAAGCAGACGACCCGGAGGCCCCCGACGAGGAAGAAGAGGAAGGAGTTGAGGAGGAGTCCGGTGAGACTACTCCCACCGAAGTGGGGGAAGCGGCCAGCGTGCCGGAGGCCGGGGACGCCCCCGAGTTGCCTACCCCGACCGGAGAGGTCTTCGGCCACCTGGCGAGCCTGATGAGCCCGGGCAGCGCCCTGGCCTTCACACTGAGCCTCGGTGAGGACGGCCGCCTCACCGCCCAGGTGAAGCCGCTGAACCTGCCCGCGCTGCCGGAACTGACCCTCACCGGCACGGTGGAGGAGTTCGACAGCGCCGAGCTGCTGTACGCGCTGCGCGAGTACCGCCCGGCCGTGCAGGGCGGCCTGCGGGACCAGGCGCGCAGCCAGGCCAGGGCCGTGCAGACAAAGGCCGCCGCCCCGACCAAGCCTGCCTCGCCGAGTCCCGCACCGGCGGCGGCCAGCGACCGCAACAAGGGCAAGTTGAGGATCGCGGTGGATGTTCCCGGCGCTGGCTTGAAGGCGACCCTGGGCGGCCACGGCATCACGGTACAGGTGGGAGAGAACGACCTGACCCCGGGCCGGTACACCGTCGAGGCCAGCGCCGAGGGCTACAGGGCGACCAAGCAGACGGTGAAGGTCGAACGTGGCAAAACCGCCGACCTCGCCTTCAGCCTGGGCGGCGCACTGGCGGTGCATGCCCCGGGCGGGGCGGCTGTCACGGTGCTCGACGCTGCGGGAAACCCGGTGAATCCGGCCGGGCCGCTCCCGGAGGCCATGTACAAGGTCCTGGTCGAGGCCGAGCACAAGAAGCCCTTCACCTGGCACGGCACGGTGAAGGCGGGTCCGCCCACCCAGGTCACGGCCACGCTGGACGACGCGCCCCCGACACTCTTCGGGTCGTAACAGGGGTCGGAGGGGGCTGGAAATGCCCCCTCCACCGTCAGTACGGGACTTCACGTCCCAGGAGGAACACCTATGGAAGCAAACGTCGTGGTCCGCAAGTTCGTTTACGCCGATCTCAACGGGGGGCAGCCGATGAACGACCCCAACCCCTCGGGCACGCCGGACGACGTGCGCAAGCTGCTGGCCGTCAATACCCCGTCCCTGACGAACGCCAGCATCGAGGGCCCGGAGGTGGAAGGGAACGTCCACAAGTACACCTTCCGCCGCGCGGTCGGCACGAAGGGCTGAACCCGGCCTGCCACCCGGTACCGCCTCCTCCCCGGGGGCGGCACCCTTCACGCACCGCGAGGTGACCATGTTGCTCCACGCCGCGCCCGCGACCCTGCTCGCCTCCCTCTCCCCCGCCGTCACCCGCCTGAACCTGCGCCCGCTCGCCTTGGCGATGGCCGAACGTGACTTCACCGGCACGCCGGGCACCGTGCTGGACTATGTGCTCAGTGCCCTGCCCGGCGAGCTGCGCTCCCTGCCCCACCACCTGGAGGCGGTGGTCGATACCTCCCACGACTTAGGCGAGGAGGTGATGCGGGTACAGTTCCACTACGTCCCCGTACAGACCTTCACCGCGATGCACCTGGGGGGCGCACGACGCGCGCTGGGGAAACTTCACCGCCTGCTGCTGCCCGAACTGCTGAGCCGCGCGGCCCACGCCAGCCGTCAGGTCCTGCCGCTGTTCACGCCCGTCGAGGCACTGGGCTTTTACTCCGAACACCATCTCCACGGGGCAGAGAGTGACGAGGACTACGCAGACCTAATCACCGACCTCGGCATGTGGGACGCCGAGCCGCACCTTCCCGTGGAAGCGGCGCTGGACCTCGCGCGGCGGGCGGGCGTCCGCCTGCCCAGCCAGGTGGAACGCCGCGTGCCCGGCTTCAAGCTGTGGCGCCCGGAATCGGTGCTGCCCGGGCTGACCCTGCCCCCCAGGGTGCGGGCGCTCGTGGCGGACTTGGAGGTGCTCGAACGGCAGGCAGAGGCCCTGCCCGAGTATTCCAACGCGGAGTGCTGTGTCTCCCCCGAGGGGCTGTGGCCGTACTACCGCGAGAGCCTGCTGGTGGACCCCTTCCCGACCCGCGACCAGCAGCGGCTGAGCTTCACCCGCGAGATGCACGGGGAGCTCCAGTACCACGGCGGCGAAGAGTACCCACTGCGCACCTTCGTGCTTCAGGGCGAGCCCGACTTGGAACGTCTTGACGCTTACCTCACGTGGGTCCCAGCCCTGCAAGAGGGCGTCCGAACCTGGCTGAAAGCCCTTCATGCCCTCGGAGGGAAGTGATGCGAATTCACGCCGCCCCGGCCCGACTGCGTAGCGGGGTCCACGGCCCTCCGCTGGTGGAGTTCGCCCAGCTCTGCTTGGAAGCGGACTTCACGCCCGGGCGCGACCCCGAGCCGGACGAGACGCCCCGGGCCTACGTCGAGGAGGCCTTGCTGGCTCCCCTGCGCCACCTCAAGCTGCCTTGTCATTTCGGGGTCTACGCCGATCAACAAGACCTGATCGCGTACGTGAACCTGGACGACGAGAAGCATGAGACCCTTTCCCTGGCGGGGGCGGCGCACCTCTGGGGCCAGACCTTCGTGGCCGGTCTGCTGCCGCATCTGCACACGGTGGCGAGGCCTGTCATGCCGATGATCTCCCCCTTCGACGCTGGGGACCACCTGCTGGGCATGTACGGCAACTTCACCGTGCCGGGTGAGCAGCAGGAGATCGTCAAGGGCCTGGCGGAGTGGTACGGCATTGAGGGTGATGACGCGGACGCCCTCCAGACGGCGCTGGAGGCCCAGGGTCGCCCGACTCCCCGCACCCTCCTGCGCGAATTCGGCCCGTTTCTCTCGGTCCCCGCGACCCTGAAGCAGCTCGCGGCGCAGGCCTCGGAGTTGCCCGGGCGCGCGCTGGCCGTGGTGCGGCGGCTTCAGCAGGCGGGGGCTGTCGCGGCAGGGATTCAGGTCGTGCGCCAGGACGACTGGCCGGACTCCATGAGCGCGCCCTACAGCCTGGACGGCGAGGATCCCGTGGTAGTCCTGCTCACGACGACCCCAGCGGGCAGCGATGACGTGGGCTGGGTCGAGCACGCCTTCGACAGCCTTCAGGCACAGATGAACGAGGCGGGCGCCCGGCCCCTGCACGCCTGGGACCTGCACCGCCCCGAACACCGCCTCGCCGCTGCCACCTACCTGCGCCACGGCCCGGAACTGGCGCGGCACCTGCGGGCGATCCTGGCCGACCTGCGCGGCGCATGACCGGGAGTCGCCCGCCTGGCGGCGAGCTGGAGGAAGACCATGCAGCTTCATGGAGCCCGGTACCACCTGTACCAGCCGCCAGGCTCGCCGCCGCCCGCCGGATACGATCACCTGATCCGGGCAGGCGTACCCCTGGCCTCCCCTCCCCTGTCCGGCGACCACCCCAGCGTGTGGGCGGTCCGCGAGGTCCTGACCCCGCTGCTCGCGCCACTGGGCGAGCTGGACTGCGCGTGCCGGGTGTACGAGGTGACTCGGCGCACCTGCGCCCTAACCGTGGGGTTCGTGCGCCACACCCAGGGCATGAACATCCCTCACATCGACCACCTGCCCGCGCTGTACGAGGGACTGCCGGAGGGAACGCTCGGCAGCGTGCTGTCCCACCTGTGCGAGGGGGCGGCGGGGGTCTACCCGGTCTTCACCCCGCAGTTCGCGCTGGAGTACACCTTCCCCGAGATCGACGCGACCACCACCTCGGGACGCGAGAAGGGGCTGTGGCAACTGGCCGAGGAGTACGGCACCCTGGCCGAAGACCTGCCCACCCTGGAGGCGGCCCTGGCCGAAGAGGGCGTCACGACCCCGACCGTCATGGCCGAGGCCCTGGCACCCTACCTGACCGACGACCCACTGGGTCTGGAAAGCCTCACGCGGCTGGCCGCCGGGCATCCCCACCTGCGACGGGTGGTTCGCGCCCTGACGGCCCTGCACGAGGTCTCGCGGCAGGTGCCGACGCCCGAGTGGGACGACTGGAAAGCTGGGGAGGACGGCCCCTTCGAGAGCGCCACGGTGAGTGGGTTCGCCGCCGCGCTGTTCGTCTCCGCGCCGGGGCGGCCCGGGCAGCGCCACGTGCCCTGCCAGGTCGAACACGCCCTGGACGACCTGGGCGACCGGGGCATGAACACCGAATTCGCGCCGCACTGGGTGGTCCATCTGCAAGACGTGGCCGCCGCCCGGCGGCTGCTGGACTACGCGGCCGTCGCGCCGCGCGTCCAACGCGCCGCGCAGTCGGTCCTCACCCAACTGACACGGAGGCCCCCATGAACAAGCAGGAGCTGATCAAATGGCTGCGCACCGCCCCCCAGGACCCCAAGGACGCGGGGGCCAAGATCCTGGAGGGCGAACGCTCGCCCGAGCACCGCACGCTCGCCCAGGCAGTCGCCGGGCTGAAGCACGTGGGCCCGGCGCTGCACGTTCCGCATCCGGACGACGCGGAACTGCTGCCGTGAACATCCACGGCGCGAGGTCCCACCTCCGCAGCGGCACCGTCCCCCAGCACGTGGGCGTGTTCGAGCACCTCGCGCGCCACCGGCTGCTGCCGGGGCGGCCCGAGCCGGGCGAGACGCTGCCAGTGTTTGCCGGACGTGCCCTGAAAAGCGGCCTGCGCGCCCGGTTTCCGGAAACGGCCGTTCCCACGATCCGCCTGGAGGTCGCGGGTCACCCCCTCGGACACCACCCGGCCACGCTGGAGGTGAGCTACCAGCCGGTGATCGAGTACCGTGGCCTCTCGGCCGAGTTCCTGAACGTCACCGACCCGCTGTGGCTGCAAACGGTCATGGCCTACCTCAGCACCGCCAGCTCGCAGGGCCTGTCGGTCTGGACCCCCTACGACGCCTGGCACCACTACACCCGGGGGTGGGGCGACTTCGAGAGCTTCCGGCGCCAGTGCGGGGTAGACCAGCAGGTGCCGGAGCAGGACCTGACCGACCGGGACGTGCAGGCCTGGGCCGAGATGCACGACATGCTCGATCCCTGGACGGTGGCGCGGCAGCTTCGCCTCGACCTGGGAAGCAAGTTGCTCTCCCTCCCTGCCCTGGAGCGCCAGGCCGCCACGCCGCTGCACCGCCGCATCGCCGAGCAGCTCGTGGCACTGGTGCGCCTCGACCGGCGCATCCCGGCCGGGTACACACAGCAGCAGCGGCCCTGCCCCCACGTGATCGCCTTTTACGACGGAGACGACGGCTTGTGCCTGGAGTTCGCCAACGAGTTTCTGGAAACCGTTGACCTTGGCCCGGCCTTACGGGTGAACGTGGACCAGGGAGGGCTGGGGGTCTTCAACACCTACGCCAGACACGCCCAGACCCTCTTCCGCCACACCGAGGCGCTGCTCGACCTGCTTCAGGAACTCTGATGCCGGGCCCCACTCCCGCCGGGCGTCGCCGCTGACGCGGCAGGAGGAGGGCATGCTGACCATTCTTCGGGAAGAAGACGCGGCCCGGCGGCACCTTACCACCTACCAGGACGGCTTCGAACGCCGCATCCTCCAGATGGACCACCAGCCGTCGGCGGACGGCCGTGTCGCCTGGCGCATCACCGAGGAGGAAGGAGCGGTCCTCGCCTCCGGCTCCATCGAGGCGCCCGCCGACGGGGACTCCCCGATTGAGCGGCTCAATGACCAGGTGCGCGCGGAGATGCTTCCGGTGCAGGTCTGGCAGCCGCGTACAAAGGAATTCCAGCTCCAGGCCCTCACCCACTGGAGGGCCGGGTTCCCGCCCTTCCCCGAGGCGTACCGGTTGGTCGCCACCCTCGACGTGCCGGAGCCCGAGGCGGTCTTCGTGATCTGCCAGCACTTCACTGAGGACGGCTGGTTGCGCGACCCACGGGTGCGTGCCCGGGCGCAGAGCGCGCACTCCATGTGCGTGGGGGACGTGGTGGTCACACCGGACGGCCAGGCCTGGCGCGTCCTGGGCTGCGGCTGGGAGGAACTGCCCAGCACCTAACGGGGTCAGGCAGTGGCGGAGGGGCTCACATTCACAAGGAGGCGGTGACCGGGTGAGGGCCTGGGCGGAATCGAGACCACCTCCGGTGGGAAGCCGCGCGGCGCCGGAGGTACCCCTCGCTCCCACCTCGCCCCCATTGGGCTCTCACCCCCAGGGAGAACGACATGATCCTGCCCATCCCCAACCGAATCACCGAGGGCGACGACTTCTACATCAGCTACAACGCCGTGGACACTTCCATTTACGGCAGCGACTCTACGGCTCTCGTGTGGGGCGAGATGCAGGGCTTCTACATCCTGAACGGCGACCACCGCGAGCGGTATGCCTCCCCGATTTCCCAGGGCTGGGATGCCTGCTACGCCTACTACCTCGCCCACCCCGAGCTGCACAACCCGCGCGGCGACAAACAGTTTCCCCCCCTCACCGGCGCCGAGCTGCTGGAACTCGGCAGCTCGAAACGCCCGACGACCTGAGGTATGACGTCCTCTCCCCCACGTCTGGGCAGGCCGCGTGCCCGCCCGCTCAACCAACCCGGCCCCCGTTGGCGTGCGTCGCATGTCGACCACGCAGGGTCTCACGGTGACAGACGCAGACGGGGGCGCAGTCGTGTGCGCGAGGAAGCGGGCGGTGCGGATGCCAGAGAGGGAACGCCACCTCCTACCCGCAGTCGTCGCACCCCTGCCGGGGCGCCGGGATCAATCGTCAAGGAGGTTTTCCATGCACGTGGACATCCAGATCGACGCCGGACGCGACTACCAGCCCCACGCCGCCATCCTGGTCTACCGCGACGGGCAGTCCGGCCAGACCATCGCCGAGTTTCACCCCGCCTACCGTCAGGGACAGGAGTTCCACGTCGCGGAGGCGCACCCCTTAACCTCCGGCGACGTGAAGGAGCTGCTCGACAGCCTGGGCGCCACCGCGCTCCAGTTCGTCCCTCAGCACGCCGTGGCGGTCAGTGCCCTCGCGGTCGCTTGGTGGACCCCGGCGCAGAACCGGGCGATGTTCTTCCTCAGCCACACCGACAAGGCCGTGAACGAACTCAGCGGTCAGGTCTTCCCGCAACCTCCGCTGCTGTTCATCGCCCGGCGAGGCAGCCTGACCGTGTACGCGCTCGCCGAGAACGCCCGCCCGGGTCCCGACACCCCGCTGATGTGCGCGCCCTACTTCAACATCTTCCAGGGGCACGGGGTGTGCCGGGGCACCACCCCCTACCCCGAGCAGGTGGACGCTGGCCGCGTAGGCGAGTGGGAGCGCGCCTTTTTCGGGTCCAACTTCACGCACAACGCCGCAGGCACCCGCAAGATCACCACTTTCGGCGGCAGCCACGCGGAACTGTGGCTCGCCGCCGAGCGCGCGGGCGCCTTCGACCCGGCCTGGCTGGTGCCCGCAGGCCGCACCCTGGGGGAGGCCCTGCAATGACCCGCCGCTACCTGCGCCCGCTGAAACGCCCCATGACCGTCGCCGTAGTCGGCTGCGGCGGCACCGGCAGCCACGTCCTCAGTGGCCTGACCCACCTGCACCACGCTGTCCAGGCGCTGGGCGGGCAGGGGCTCACGGTCGTCGCTTACGACCCCGACACCGTGGAGGCGCACAACGTCGTGCGCCAGCGCTTCTACCCGGGCGACGTGGGACAGCACAAGTGCGAGGTGCTGATCAGCCGCATCAACCGCGCCCACGGCCTGCACTGGCGGGCGGTGCCCAAAACCTTCGCCGAGGGGCCGGGCATTCCCAATTTCGACCTGGTGATTGGGTGCGTGGACTCGCGCCGGGGCCGCGCGGAAATCCGCCGCATGATCACCAGCGGTCCCTGCGCCCGCACGCGCTTCTGGCTGGACATCGGCAACGCCCGCTTCCCGGACGGACGTTTCGGTGGGCAGGTGGTCCTGGGCGAGCCCAGCAACCTGCGCAACTGGCGCTCCCGGAGGACCGGACGGCTGCCCATCGCCAGCGAGCTGTACCCGGAGTTGACCAACACCCGCCTCGCAGAGGACGAGCAGCCCTCGTGCAGCGCCCTGGAGAGCCTGAAGCGCCAGGACCTCTTCCTGAATGCCCTGCTCGCCCAGCACGCGCTGAACATCCTGTGGCGGGTGATCCTGGAGTGCAGGCTGGACGTGACGGGCGTGTTCCTGGACGCCAGCTCGCACATCGTCAATCCCGTGTATGCCGAGCTGCTTGGGCAGCGGGAGGCAGCGGACTAACACCGTTCCCCCGGCTTTCTGGAGGACCCGGGGGTGCGGTGCTGTCGCCCGGCACCCCTTCTCAGTCCGCCGTGTGAGCATTCAGCTTCTGGAGAGGGAGACCGATGACACGAACTGACGTTGGTGAAGTGCTCACCCGTACCGATTGGGCGTTGCTGGGCCAGCAAAAGCTCCAACTCGTCCTCGTGATCGACGACCTGGAGAGGCGATGCGACGCAGCCGTGACGTACGGAAGAACCGAGGAGAAAGAGATGTTGTCCATCCGGTTGGAAGCGCTCAGCGGCATCCTCCACTGGATTGATGCTCTTCAGGATGCCGCTCAGGCCGAGGGGTATCCCACCGTGTTCCTGCTTGATGTCGAGGAGGACAGTTTTTGAACCTCATAACCTGGGCGCATGCTTGGAAGGCCCGCGTCAGGAAGAACTCACACCATTACGGAAGGCCGCCGGAGTGGGCGCGCGAGTTCACACTGAGCTGCCAGTTGCTGGCTCGCGCTGTGAGTGGCCAGTCGGCTGCCCCACAAAGCGGCTGGCAGGTACACTGGAGAGACCATGACCCGGCTGCCCGAACCCTTGCCCGCCACTTCACGCCTCCACCTCACGGAGGAGCGGCAGGCCGAGGTCTACCGCCACGTCGCCAGCAGCTTGCGACTGGAGGGGCTGGACACCACCCCCGAACAACTCGCCCGGCTTACCGAGCGGGAGGACGAAGGCCGTGGGTCACACCGGGAGTGACGGACGGCCCTTCACCCCGCAGGAACAGGAGCGCCTCCAGCAGGCGCTCCTTTCCGTGACCCGGCAGGTGGCTGCCTCACCGCCATCTGTGTTGAGTGAGGCGGCGTTGCACGCCTGGCATGTCACCCTGTGTGCCGGAATCGAAGGGATGCAGCCCGGTCACTACCGCCAGGCGGAGATCACCTTCGGCTCGTTCCTCGGCACGGCCCCGCGCCTGATCCCCCGCGAGATGGCCGCCCTTCTGGAGCAGCACCGCGAGAGGCTCCCAAGTCTGGAGGAGCGGCAGCAGGCGGGAGAAGACCTCGCTCAGGCCGTGCTCCACCACGCGACGTGGCTGCACGCCGAACTGATTCGAATTCACCCCTACTGGGACGGGAACGGGCGGCTCGCCCGGCTGGTGCAGGCCTGGCTCTGCTGGCGCTTCGACCAGCCGGTGCCGATCTACACCAACCGGGCACGCTACCTGGCTGCCCTGAACCGGTACCACCACACCAGGAACCTCACCCTGCTGCTCCAACTGAGTCAGGAAAGCCAGAGACGTCCAGGTTGACCGACACGGCGGGGCGGAGCTGCCTCCCCTGCTCCTGGCATCGGTCGGACCCAAGACCTCTCCCCTACCCCCAGGGGTACAGGTGTCGCGCCCCTCTGCGGGCCGCTGGGGTGGGGTGAAGGTTGCCATCTCACGACGATTCCCTCTCGCGGCCAAGCCTGACAGAGCGATGGATCGCACGGACTCATCAGCGGTCGAGTGAAGACGCAGGCCGGGGGGTCACACCGCCTTAACCATCGAGGGCAGCCAGACTGAAAGCCATCCCCACCCTGCTCGCGCGGCCTCATCGTTCCAAGAACCCGAGGCTGCGCTTCCAGCAAGGTCAGGCCGACTGACCCCAGAGCGGTGGAGAGGGCTCTCCCCTCTCCACTCAGCGAGGTCCACACCTCTCGGTGCCACTCCACATACCCAAATACCAGCCGAAAATTCGTCCATGACGGAATAGGATGAGGGCCGCGCCCTCAGGAGAGCCATGACCCAGACGCAGACCCCCGCCCAGCGCCATGCCCAGCTCACCGCCGAGGTCGCCCGGCACAACCGCGCCTACTACGAAGAGGACGCGCCCTCCATCCCCGACTTCGAGTACGACGCCCTGGTGCGCGAGTTGCGTGACCTCGAAGCGCAGCACCCGGACCTCGCGGTCCCGGACTCCCCGGCCCAGACGGTGGGGGGCCGTCCCAGCACGCTGTTCGAGAAGGTCCGCCATCCCACGCCCATGACCAGCCTCGACAACGCTTTTTCCGACGCCGAGCTCGCCGGATTCGACGAACGGGTGGCCCGCGCGCTGAACCTTACCCCCCGGGGGCAGCACTTCGCGTACACCTGCGAACTCAAGATCGACGGCCTGAGCGTGAACCTCTACTACGTGGACGGCGTGCTTCAGTGGGCCGCCACCCGCGGCGACGGTGAGGTAGGAGAAAAGGTCACCGCGAACGTCCTGGGCATCCCTGGCATCCCCACCGAACTGCCCGGGCTGAAGGGGGAACTGGAGGTGCGCGGCGAGGTGTACATGAGCAAGGAGGCCTTCCTCGCCTACAACACCCGGGCAGAGGAAGAGGGTCGCCCGCTGCTCAAGAACCCCCGCAACGGTGCGGCGGGTGCCCTGCGGCAAAAGGACCCCGAAGAGACCCGCCGCCGGAACCTCAGCGTGATCTTCTACGCCCTAGGGAAGCGCGACCACGTCCCGGTTCGGGCCCAGTGGGACATCCTGGAATGGCTGAAGGTCCAGGGCTTCACCACCAGCCCGTATTCGCGCCGGGTCGTGGGCAGCGAGGCGGCGGCGGCCTACCACGCCGAGATGACCGCGGGGCGCGCAGCGCTCCCCTTCGACGCGGACGGCAGCGTGATCAAGCTCGACGACCTGCACCTTCAGGACGAAGCGGGATACACCAGCCGCGCACCGAAGTGGGCCGTCGCCTACAAGTTCCCGGCGGACGTGGCGGAGACGGTGGTGGAGGCCATCACCGTCCAGACGGGCCGCACCGGGAAGCTCACCCCCGTGGCCGAGCTGCGGCCCGTCCAGCTCGAGGGCAGCACGGTCAGCCGGGCGACCCTGCACAACGAGGACTTCATCCGTGGACTGGACCTGCGGGTGGGCGACACGGTGCGGGTCCACAAGTCGGGCGGCATCATCCCCGAGGTGCTGAGCGTGGTGCTGGACCAGCGCCCGCAGGGCCTCCTGCCCTTCGTCTTCCCCACCCACTGCCCGGTCTGTGCCCACGAGGCCGTCCGGCACGAGGGGGCGGCGGGGACGTTCTGCACCAACCCGGCCTGCCCGGCGAAGGCGACGCTGCGGGTGCGGTACTTCGCCTCCCGCGACGTGCTGGACATCAAGGGCTTCGGCGAGCGGCTGGTCGAGCAGCTCGTGGACGCGGGCCTGGTGAAAGACCCTGCGGACCTGTACGCGCTGACCGCCGAGCAGATCGAATCCTTGGAGATGGGCGAGACCACCACGGGTGGCGTGCGCCGGGTGGGCCGCAAGAACGCCGAGAAGCTGGTGGACGAGATCGAGGCGAGCAAGACCCGGGAACTCTGGCGCTTCATCCGGGCGCTGGGCCTGCCCTTTGTGGGCGAGGGGACCAGCACCCGCGTGGCCCGGGTATACGGGAGCCTCAGCGCCCTCCAGTCGGCCTCGGTCGAGGATCTGGCGCGGATTCCCGACGTGGGGCGCCAGACGGCCGGGAGCATCGTCTCCGGGCTGGCCGACCCGGACATGCGTGCCTTCATCGCGCGGCTGGAGGCGGCCGGTGTCCGGCCCACCCCGGGCGAGGACGTGCAGGCGGGTGAGCAATTGGCCGGGTTGACCTTCGTGATCACCGGGACGCTCAGCGTGCCGCGCGACGCCATCAAGGCGCACCTGCAACTGCACGGGGGCCGGGTGAGCGGCAGCGTCACGAAGAAGACCAGCTTCCTGATCGCGGGCGAGGACGGCGGCGGCAAGCTGGACAAGGCGCGCGAACTGGGCGTGCCCACCCTCGACCAGGCGGACCTGAACGCGCTGCTCACCGACCGCGGCGCTCCGGCCATCGGGTAAAGGCACCGGCATCAGGATCGGGGGGCGGCCTGGTGCTGCCCCTCTTCGCCTGCTGGACCCCTCAGGTATCGTGCCAGGCGCGGCGGCGGGGAATGCAGATCGAACAGGGCCGGGTCCAGGCCACCATCACCCCCTGCCGCAGCGGCCTGCTGGTGGTCGTCGAGCGCACGCCCCACCCGGGCAGCAGCGACTTCGTGCGCCAGCACGCCCGGCGGCCGTGGCTAACCGCGCCTCAGCCGGAGGAGGTGCTGCGGCGCGTGGTCCCAGCCGAGGAAGCCGTCCGCCTGCTGGTCCGGGAGGGCCTGCACCTCTCCCTCGCGGAACAGGACGCCCTCACCCGCCTCGAACGCTGAAAGCGCCCAGGCCTTCCTGGTAGGGAAGCGATTTCTCCTTCCAGGAGTCGCGGCCCAGGCCGCTCTGGCTGGGTGGAGGTCACCATGCCACACACTCTTCCTGCCCGCACCCTAGCCCACCCGCCCCAGGCCCTGCGACCGCACGTGCAGGGCTTCGTGCCGCTGACCCTCTCGGGCGAGCGCGTCGAGCGGTTGCTGGCCTGCCTGGACGAGCACACCCGGGCCACACCCACGCAACTCGCGGACGCGCTGGGCATGACCTGTGCCGCCGCCCGTCCGCTGATCGACGAGCTGTGCAGCCGTGGACTGGCCCGGCCCGCGGGAGGTGGCCGCCGCCTCTACGAGCGTGCCCAGACTCCGGTGCAGCCGAGGCTGGTGCTCGACCGTCTGCGGCCGATTATCCAGACCTCCTTGCAAGGCCGTCCGGCCCTGGCCTCCGGCGTGGCCCGCGACCTCGGCGAGCCGCCGGAAAACGTGGCGGAGACCTGCAAGGCGATGCACCTGGAAGGGGAACTGCGCGGCGTTGCCGTGGGGGCGACCTTCGTGTACTCCGTCGACCCCGCCGTCATCCAGCAAGGCCTCCCGGACAGGACGGACGCGGTGGCCGCTCCTCAACCTGCCGCTCCCCACCGTGGGCGCATCACCGAGGACCTGGTGCGCCAGGTACAGGCGGCCCTGCCCCCGGCCAGACGCCGGGCAGGCGGCGAGGTGGAGCATGTGGCCGAGCGCTTCGGCCTCAGCCCCAGTCAGGTCTACCGCGCCTTGAAGCAGGTCCTGGCCTCCAGGTAGCCCAGGGGTCGCGGCCCGGCGGGGCCGCTCCGGAGGGGTGGAGGTTTCCATGACCCAGACCCTGCCCGAGACCGCCCCGCTCTCCCCCACCACGCCCGGCGCCGCCAATCCCAAGGCCGTTGCCCTGCTGCTCAAACGCGCAGGCGGCCTGGAACGCCGGGCGCAGCAGAAGGAAACGCCCTCTTACGTGGGTATGAACATGACCCGCAAGCGCAGCCTCGACGCGGGCAGCCGGGCCGATGACGCCTTCCGCCTGCGCCGCCTTCAACGTGCCTACCGGGCGGTGGCCAGTGGTCTGGAGGACGGCACGCTCCCGGCCGTGCTTGCCCGGGTCACCGACCCCAGGTTGATCGAACTGCTGGTCCACCTTGGTCCTGATCACGCCCACTCGCTCGCCACTGTCTGTCTCGCCGACGAGGAGTTGGGGGCGCTGCGGAGCCACCGGCCCCACTCCCTCGTTCTGGAAAGCGTCAAGGCGCTGCCGGTGAGCTACGGCTGGCTGCGCGAACTCCTGCCCGAGCAGGTGAACGGGGTCCTGACCATCTTCCGGGAATTGGCACCCCTGAAGCCCTTCGAGCACATCACGGTGAACTGCCAGCGGTTCGTGTCTGATGCGAAGACCTGGGAGGCCTCGCACGCGTGTGGCTTGACCACCCCAGCTCTCGTCGTGGAGGCCGCGGCCGCCCTGCGTGCCCTGGCGGAGTCGCGGGTCGATCCAGCCCGTGCCCGGCGCGACCGGGTGGCGGCCCTGGAACGGGACCTGGTCGGATACCGCGTGCCTGGGTTCTGGCCCACGCCCGCCCCGCTCGCCACGCATCTGGCGACGCTGGCCGACCTTCGTCCGGGCCTGCGCGTCCTGGAGCCCCAGGCAGGGAAGGGCGACCTGGTGGACGCGCTGCTGGCCCTGGAGCCGGAACTGCATGTGGAGGTCTGCGAACAGAATGGACGGCTGCGCGAGATGCTCGAGGCCAAGGGGTACCGGCTGATCGGCGACAACAGCATGGCCCTGCGGGGCGAGTGGGACCGCGTCGTCATGAATCCGCCCTTCGAGGGGCTGGCCGACATCAGCCACGTGCAGCATGCCTACCGCCTGCTCGCCCCCGGCGGGGTTCTGGTGACCGTGATGGGGAACGGACCGTTCTTCCGGCAGGAACAGGTGGCCCAGGACTTTCGGGCCTGGCTGGAGGGCGTGGACGCAGAGGTGAACACCAACGACCCGGACGCCTTCAAGGTCAGCACCACCGGGCACAGCACCGGGGTCCAGACCCGCACCCTGCGAATCGTAAAGCCGCCCCTGGGGTAAGGAGCGGTGGGGGCAGGCTCTCCCCTGCCCCCCCGCCCTGCTCGTCAAGGAGGAAGGTCATGATCAGCCCCAGCGCACCGGCGGGAGTCCCCGTGTACTCCCCGATCTGCTGCCCGAACTGCGGCAGACCGCACGTGGACCTGACCCACCGCCAGGACCCGGAGCTGTTGGGCTGCACCTGTTGCGGCCTGGTGGACGATCTCCTGCAATTTCGCCCCGCCCACCTGCTGGGCAGGCCGACCCCGGCGACTCACGTCCAGGGGTCGCGCCTGCGGGCGCTGGGGGCGCAGGTCCAGGAGGAGGTATGAAGTACAGCGTCATCGCCAGCATCACCGGCTCCATCTCCTCGCCCACTGCGCCACACCGGAACTGGCCGAGCAGGCCCGGCGGGTGCTGCAAAGCCACTCCGGCCCCAACTCCTGTCACCTCCTCCCGGTCACCGGCCTGGAGCGGGACGCCAGCGGAGCACCCCTGTCCCGCCTGACGACCGAGGACGATCTCCGCCTGGTCGACGCGGTGTGGTGCACCTTCGGTCCAGAGGTGAAGTGCGTCGTGGTTCTGCCGGTCGTGACCCTTAAAGGGCCGGTGTGGGATGAAGCGCGGCTGGTCCAGGGCCAATGGCTCGCCCTGGCCCGCGAGGCGGATCGGGGCCGGGAACTGATCGAACGGCAGGGCGAGGGGCAGGCGTCGCTCCCCTGATGGGGAGCGCTGGTCCGCCATGTCATCCGGACCCCAGCGTTTCAACCCGGACCTCTGGCGCCGCTCGGAAACCCCTGCGAACTCTCCAGCTCCCACGCCGGAGTTGCCCCCAACTCCCGCGCCGGGACCTCCCCCAACTCTGGAGACGGCCTCGCAAGCGGCCCCAGCGGCCTTCCAAGAAGCACCACTGCCCCGCGCCCCCCGGGCTCCGCCGGAGGGGGCGAAGAAAAAGTCCCTGGCCCGGGAGTACCCCGTTCGCCTGCTTCCACCGCCCCACATGGATAAGGACCAATGCGAGGCAGCCTACGAGCAACTCAGCGACGAGATCCGGGCGCGCTTCCCCGGCGCGTACGCCGTCCAACTCGTCGCGACGCACCACGGGCACCGCACCGGCCTGAGCCTCCTGGTCCGCAACAAGCTGGGCGACCCGCTCGACCTGGCGCGTGGTGACGGCACCCCGCCGTTCGACCTGGTCGACCGGCTGATGGAATTGGTCGGCCACGGCGACTGGCTTCTCGCCAAGTCCCCTCCTGCCTTCTCGGGAAGGGACGATCACCCGTCCTGAAGGAGACCATCATGCGCACTGTTTATCTGAGCACGCCTGTCCGGCCACGCGAAGACGACTCCCCCGAGCGCATCCAGCAGAGCACCATGAACTGTCTGGCGGCGGCGGGCCGCCCATTTCCCTACCCCAAGGTGTGCTTGGTGCTGGAGGTCGGGCGACGATTCGTCGGTCAGTTCGAGTTCCGCTGCAGCGCCGTTACGGAACGGGGTGCCCCGCTGTCCTCGCCGGGGGCGTGGGTGACCTTTCTGGAGGAGCGGTGTGCGGCTGGAAGCGTCCTGTGTTCCGAGGACGGCTCGACCTTCACCTTGGGCGCCTTTCTGACGCTGCCGGACGTCCGGCGCCGCACCAAGGCGGGCGTCGCGCCGCAGACGGCGCCAGGGGAGGTCGAGGAGGCACCACTTTGACGAACCCATCCTGGCTGAAGATCGTCCTTAAGATCGAACAGCGGCACTCGGGCGTGTTCCGGGACCTCGTGACCCTGGCGGCCTGCGTGTGCAGCTCGGGTCAGCGCGAGGACGAGTACCGGCGCACCGCGGGGAAGTTCACCCCGGAGGAACTGTGCGCCTTGTGCGAGGCCTTCGGGGATCTGCTGCGCCTGAAGCCCGAAGACCCGTTCCTGGACCTGTTCGGCGCGACCTACATGGAACGCTTGAGCAGGCACGCGCAGCGCCATCTGGGTGAGGTCTACACGCCGGGTTCGGTGGCGCTGCTGATGCCCAAGATGGCGATGCACCCGCCCGAACCCGGCGAGACCCTGAAGGTGGCGGAACCGGCGGTCGGGAGCGGCACCCTGGTCCTGGCCACCGCGCAGGCGCTGGAGGACCTGGGGGTCAGCCGCCTTCACATGCAGGTGGTGGCCACCGACCTCAATCCATTCGCGGTAGACATGGCGCTGGTGAACCTGGGCCTCGCGAGCGTTCCGGCAGTCATTCGGCACGGCAACAGCCTGACGGGACAGATCTTCCACGAGTACCCGACGCCTGCCTGGCACTTCACGTCCCCGTACAGCGGTGAACCGGGTACCCATCGTCTGCAAGAGGGTGACGTACTGGGCATGTTGCGATTGACCGCCCTGCTCCCCGTCAGAGCGGTGGGCTGAGACGCCGAACCGGCAGTCCCATGCACTCTGCCGGTTCGGCTCCGGGCGAAAGCAGGGGTCGCTTACCCTCATACCGTGAAGGGAGGTGCCCTGTGGTGCTCCCCTCCCGCGCCCACTCTCTGGGGCCGGGGAAGTGAAGTCACGGTCAGGGGCATGACCGCGAAAAAGGTGCCGGAACAGCCCTTATGGGGCCAGGGGAGAGGGGTGAACTGCCGGAGATGGCCTGACCGCAAAGCTGAGGACACCGGGTGTCCTTCACGTCCCATCAGGAAAGAGGAGCAAGGGTTATGCTCTGCGCGTAACAGCAGATGGTGACAGCACAGAGAACATTCGTCCCGGCGGCACGTGGGAAGAGGGGAGAGTGTGTATGAACGAAGAGGGTGCGGGCAGGCGGCCGAAAGTCGAAGAAGGCCAGGTGCTGATTCTTGAACCGTTCGCTGGCGAAAGCGTTCGGGTGAAGCTGCTGGAGGGGCTGACGGCTGCCGATGCCACACAACTCCTGACCGAGACCTGCGGCCTGCTTGTGACCCGGGGGCCACGGGCCGTGCTCGAGGTCGCCGTCGAGCAGGAGTTCCTGGAGCCGGAGCGCCAGATGCGGCGTCTCCTCGACCGTATGGCCGCCGCCGAGCAACAGATCAGCCAACTGGTGGGTGAGTACCGCACGGTCCACCAACCCTTCCGGGAAGGAAGTCTGCTCGGCCTCATCCTGCGGCAGCTCTACCCGGAGGTGGACTCCGAGAATGTCCAGGTCACCTCGGTCCAGACCAGCGCACCATATGACGCGCCGCCCAATCCCTGGTACCTGCTGAAGGAGGGGGACGCCGACGGCGCCAACGCACTTCTCCGTGAGGCCCTGGACTGGGGCGAAGCGTTCACCGATCAGGCGACCGCCGTCTTGCTGTACTGGCGGTGAACTGGGGATTCAGAGCCCTGCGCCCCCTGGAGAAGAAGGAAACCTATGCTGACGACCACCGTTACCCTCCTGCGTGAACCCCTCCGCTTCACCCTGAACATCACGGTCGCCGCCCTCCTCGCGGCATACGGTGCCCTGGTCATGGTGGCGAGCCTGATCTCGCTGAACGTTCGGGCTCCCAGCCCTTCCAACACGCTTGACTTCGACATGGCCCGGGTCCAGGCCGTTCCCGTGCTGTCCGCCCTGATCGAACTGGGAATTCGGCGTGATCTCTGGCTTACCAGCGTTCTGCTGCTGCCTCTCTTGCTGATCTGGGGCTGGTCAGCCCTCGGGGATCGCCGGGCCAGGTACAGAGCACCTGTGCCCCGGCCGACCGTTCTCACTATCCCTTCCTTACGAGGTTTCTGGCACAGCCTCACAGCCACACTGCTCTTCTTCAGCGTCATCAACATGGTTCTGCTTTTCCTGGGATTGCTTACCCCAGGATGGATCGCCCACTCAATCTCCTGGGGGACGGTGGGAAATACCCTGCTGTGCTGGCTGGCCATGAGCACCCTCGCCTTTCTCAGCCGCAGTCTCGTAGAGGTTCCGAGAGAAAGACGGCAGGTCGTCGAGTACGTGGTTCTAGGGCTTGGCAGCGTCGTGGCCGTCCTGGGCTGTTTGACGATGCTCAGCCTCCTGAACTGACTTCCAACCTCTCCACGATGCGGAGGCACTCCAGGGTGCCTCCATTGGCATGGGTGCCCTGAGAACAGGATCAGACGACGGCCTAGGGATAGCAGCGAGACTTGCAGAAGTTGTACAACTTCCGTAAGATCGGCGGGTGGAGAGCGATGCGAGCTGCAAGTCGGCGACCCTCCGCACGAACCTGTACGCCACGCTCGACCAGGTGAAGGCGGGACGGCGCGTCGTGATCGAGCGGCACGCCGCGCCGATGGCCGCCCTGATTCCCATGACGGATTACTGGGACCTCATCATGCGCCGCGCCCGCCAGCACCGCCCCAAGGAGGAATTCATGCCCACCCAACGCCTCGTGATCGCCAACGCCTCGGGAGGGGAGGGGAAGTCGACGGTCGCCCGCGAGCTGGCGTACAGCCTCGCCCTGCTGGGGTACAAGGTGGCGCTGTTCGACCTCGACCCGCAGGCCAGCCTCACCAAGGCGCTGGGCCTGCACGACGACCCGGCCTCCCCGGCCCGCACCGAGGAGGCGACCGTCGGCCGGGTGTTCTCACGCGACGAGCCGCCCCCGTTGCCCGAGCCCATGCAGGTGCACGGCGTGGACGTGTGGCCCGCCAACGATTCCCTGAACAGCGTCGACAACGTACTGAACAATGACTTCGCCCGCGCCGCCAACCTGCGCGAGGCGCTGGACGCCTACCTGGGCGCTATGGCGGAGCCGTACGATTTCGTCATCCTGGATACCAAGCCGCAGCGCACCAATTTCCTCACCGCGAGCGTGGCCGCGGCCGATCACCTGCTGGTGCCGGTCTCCGGCATCAAGGGCCTGGAGAATCTGGACGTCCTGCTGAAGCTGGTCAAGGTCGCCAGGGGTATCGCCCCCGCCCTGACCCTGCGCGCGTTCATCCCCAACCGCATCCGCGAGAACGTGGATCACCACAAGGAGCTGCTGCACCACCTCCAGACCGACCTGTCCCGACTCGCGCCGGTCACCTCCAACGTGCGCGACAGCCTGGCGACGATGGGAGGCGCCACCCAGCAGCGCCTCCCGGCGGTGCTCTACAAGCCGAAGGCGAAGGTCAGCGAGGACATCAGCGCCATGACCCTGAACGTGCTGGGGATCCTCGGCGTGAAGGTGCCCGCGTGACCGTCAAAGGCAAGAAGCCGGGTGCCGGGTTCGCCCACCTGGTGCCCTCCGTGGACGAGCTGGCCGCCATCACGCAGCAGGCCGTGCTGGTCAACGCCCCGGTCTCCAGCGTGCACGTCCTGCCGGGCTTTAATCCCCGTGGACGGTACAGCGGAGACGAGCTGACCTCGGAAAAACTCCAGGAGCTGGTGAAGTCGATCCGGGAACACGGGGTCCTGCAACCCCTGTGGGTGCGCCTGCGCGGCGGGGAGTACGCCGTAATCGCCGGTGAGCGGCGGTACCAGGCCGCAATGCTTGCCGACCTCACTCATCTGCCGGTCCTGAACTTCGGTGCGGTCAGCGATGAGCGGGCCGAGGAACTCGCCCTGATCGAGAACGCCCACCGGACCAACCCGTCCATCGTCGACCAGACGCTCAGTGGCTTCAAACTGCTGGCGCTCCGTACGAAGATGAGTCAGGAGGAACTGGTGCGCTACCTGAACGGGGTGCGCAAGGGGCAGCTTGAGGACACTTACGGCGTGGGGGAATGGCTCCAGACAACCTACGGCACCGGCATCAGTGTGTGGGCGCAACAGCGCAGCAAGATCTTGAACTTCACCCCCGAGGAGTTGAATGCCGTCCAGGCGAGGCAACTGGACGTGAAGGCAGTGTACGCGCTGCTGAAGGTCGAGAATCGCGACAAGCGGCGCGAATTGCTCGCAGAAGCGGTGCAGCACGGCTGGAAGGCGGAGGATGTCCGCCAGGCCGTCCAGGCGCTCGCCCCGAAAAAGGCTCACCCGCTGCTGTCCTCCGTGGAAGGGCTGCGCGGCGACCTTCCGCGCCTCAAGCAGTTGACCGGCAAGGAGGCGGCCCAGGCCCAGAAACTGATCGCAGAGCTGCGCGCCCTGCTGGGTCAGGACAAGCAGCGCTGAGCGGGGAAGAACCTGCCCCGTCCGTATCTTTTCGCGCATGATCCCGGTGTCCTACAATGGGCTGCGTGAGAACGCCACGCTCCGGGTGCACGGGGTGTTGGGTGACCACCCCAAACCCTGCATGACGCCGACCGAGTCTGTCCTTGATGAGGGCGATTCGGACGGCGACCGCGCTGTGGGCACAGCCCGGGGTGACCCGGCTGGGCCAACCGGTGCTGGGGCTTTGCTCTGCCGGGAGCACGACCTCAGCCGCGAGGAGGTGAAGCTGTTGATCGACCTGGGCAACCCGAACATGCTGATGGCCGTGCCGATTTCGCTGGGGTCCGGCCCCCTGCGGGGCGGCCTGGGCAAGGTGTTCGCCAAAAGCCGCCGGGCGAGTGACGTGCCAGAAGCGGCTCAAGGCGAGGGCGAGTCCTCCTTTCCACCAGCCTTGGGTGGTTGAGGTGAGTACGGCCACCGAACAGCCACCTTCGTGAAGCCTGGGCACGCCTGCGACCCGAAGGACACGGGGGAGGGGAGACCGGGCACGGGGTAGGTCTGCATCTGCGTGGGCCGCATGACCAGACAGATCGGCAGGGCGCCAAAATCGACGGCCACCAGCGCCCGTGCTCACGTCTAGCCTGTCAGGCACAGCAGGCTTCGGCAGCGATGACAAGGAAGTCGGCCTGCTGCAATGCCCGGCGGTCGTCAATCGCGGCAAGCTGGGCAGGGACCGTCCGCACACGGTCCCAGGCCCAGAGACCAGAGGAGTTGATCCGAATGAAGCCCAATCCCAAGACCGACGGGCGGAAGACCAGTGCCGAAGGACTGCCTTTCCCGCTGTCGCGCCTGTCGCTTGCGGTGGGATTCCTCCGCCTGCTGCGAGCGCCCGGTTTGCAGTCGCTGGGCGCGAAGGAATCGTTCGGCGACGGGCGCAACCCACTGGTTGCCCAGGCTCTGACCGTTTTCTCAGGCCGGGTCAGCGGCCATTTTCAGCAGCGGCTTTCTGGACCCTTATTCCCAGTCTGCGAGCACATCGAAATTCGCGCTCTGTTCTACAACGGGAGCCGTCTGTTCGAGTACAGGGCCGATTTGACCTCTGACCACGAGGAGTGGCGCTTCCTCCCCTTCGAGGTTGACTCTCCCACCTACCACCCGCTAATGGTGGCCGAAGAGGACGGTCGCCGGTGGAGGCGGGAGTCTCCTCCTGTCTGGAGCAGACGGGCAGGAAGTTGGGTGTCGTGCTGGGTGAGGCGCCGCCGCGGCGCTTCCCGGGTTTCCCCAAGCCGAACTGAGCCCCCCTGGCCCTACGGAAGGGAAGAGGATTTGGGAAGAACCACTCCGGATGCACGCTGAGGGCATGCGCACCCTGTCTCTTTCCCTGTTGCTCGCGCTCGGAGGCGCAGCCCACGCGGCCACACCCACGCACCGTCTGGTGGCGGTCAGTCAGGTGCTGAACTGGCCGACCGGCGACCAGAGCCTCACGTTGAGCGTCCGCGAGCCGGGCCTCGTCACCCTGACGGTGGACCACCCCGGCTTTGACGGCTCGGGGTACACCACACGCCGGACGGCCACTGGCGACGAGCAGTACCGACCTGGGGTAATCACCACCACCTATCGACTTAGGAACGCGGCCGGTCAGGTCATCTTGCGGCGCGACTACGCGGCCGGGCAGGTGTCGCCACAGGCGCTCTTTTCCGAGGCGCTTCAACCCGGCTCTTACCGCCTGACCCTGTCGGTCAGCGGCGCGGCCAAGCGCGCGGTCGGTCTGAGCGTGACCGGCCCGGTTGAGGTCAGCGCCACGACCATCAACCACACCGTGAGGGGGCGCCAGTGGACGCCGGTGAATGCCCTTCGTCTGGGGGGGCAGGCCACGCTGCGGCTGTACAACGGGGACAGCGCCCGGGAGCTGGAGTTGCGCCTCCGCGACGAGAACGGCCAGACCGTGCCGCTTCCCAGCGGCGCACGCGGCCGCTGGACCCAGGTTCCGCTCGCCGCCGGGACAGGCGTGATCGAAGCCCGCCAGGGTCCAGGGGCGAAGCAGTGGAGCAAGTCCTTCGCGCTGTCCCTGCTTGGCGGGCAGGCCCAGGCCGTGCCGCAGATCCTGCAAGCCTGGACGGTCGCGGTGCCGGAGCAGGTGGCCCAAGTGACGCCCGCGCGCACCCAGGTGGTCGAGGTTCAGGACGTGCGCGCCCCGGCCCGCGAGGTCCTGGTCCGCGACGTCACGCCGGTCAAGCTCGCGCTGCAGGTCGCCTTCAGCTCGCCGTTCATGGGCCCGGTGCAGGTGGGAACGTTGCCTACCGGGGCGGTTCAGGGCACCGCCGTCACCACGGGCGTGCCCGTCACTCCGGCCGCGGTGGACGGGCATCTGCAAAAGACGATCACACTCAACCTGACCGCGCAGGACCCCTCCCGCTTCAGCTATGGCCTGTGGCCCGTCCAGATTTCCGGCCATCGCCTTCCATAAGAACGTATTTGGCCCGCTCCCACGTGCCGTGAACGTGAGGGCGGCTTGCGCTGGCTGAAGCCACGTCAGGAGTGAAACCGTGAAAAGGCGAGTCTTGGGCCGTTGGACGTTGATCCTGGGGCTGTTGCTGGGCACGGTGGCGGCTGCCGGTGGGAGTCTCAATGGAACGCGAGGCGGACCGGCGCAAACGGCGGGCCTGGGCTCTGAAGTCATGAGATGAGGCTGCCCCCCGCATTCATCCGTGGGTGCAGTTTGATGTTCGTTATAAGGTGAGGCATGAATGCGGTCGTCCTCCCCCTGCTGGGTGAGCCGCCGGATGCCCACTCCCTGCTGGCGACCAAGGTGGTGCGCTACACCCTCAGCCCACCCAGAGGAGTCTCTGAGTCGTTTGCGGCGCAAGGGCGACCGCTGTGGCTGAGCGGGGCGTTGATGCTGGTGTTGGTGCTCAGCCGTCTGACCCCCACCAACTCGCCCTGCTCACCGTGCCGCGGCAAGACACTCACCGGCGGCGGCCCTCCCTGCCCTGGGCGACGCCCGTGAGCAACGAGGCGACCCAGGAACTGCGGCAACGGGGCCTGCCTGAATCTGGCATGCCCGCCACGCTCCTGGACTCCATCGCGGGGAAGTGGCGGTTCCTCAGCGTCCAGCTTAGCCCTGGCCGCCAGGTCGGCGTTCTGACGGACGGCGCTGCGTCTTCGGAGCAACTCGCTGACGCTGTTCTGGAACGGGCTGCCCAACATAGCGACCTGGAACTGGTCCTGCTGACCCGCGCTTCAGAAGAGAAGCTGGCCGCCCGCTTCGGGGGTCCCCTGGAATTGCCGCGGCATCAGGTGCTCGCCCTCGTCGACGCTGGTGACCGCTTCCAGCTCAACGCACTGCGTGAACTGGCCCAGCGCGTTGCCACCGTCCACCCCAGCGTGCAGGTCACGGGCGAGCAGATCGCTCCCGACGACTTCCAGGCCCTGAACACTGGGCGGCGCCCACCCGCTGACCTGGCCCTGGCCCGACGACGAACTCCTCGAGCTCCATCCGCCGGGTGCCGCCGACTGACGGCCGCGTCCCCACCCCAGGAGACCCAAATGACCGATCCCGCCGACCCCTTCACTGCCTACCGTGAGGCCATGACTACCATGAAGGCACCTTTGCTGGACAGTCCCCTGCGTCCCGTGATCCGCAGCCTGACCGTGGAGGCCGCCTCACTCCACAGCCAGGTGCGGCTACACGTCACGTTGCAGGGCACCCTCCCGGTGGCCGCCCTACTCGGCGATGAGACGTTCCGAAGCCTGCTGGCGCCCATGCTCACCCCTGAGAACGTGGAGCAGGCTCAGGTGCACTTCGAGCACGGCGATTTGGCCTCCCTGAAATCCACTGCCCACGTGACTGGTGTCGATGTCGGCGCCGCAGCCCTGCTGGAGACCGTGGTCGGGGAGTACGTGGGGGCCTTGCGTTTCCGGGGTGAAGTGCAAGCCGGTCTGCACCCCAGAGTGAAGTCCACGGAGGCGGAGATTGCCGCCAGCAGCAGCCTCAACCCTCAGTGGCGTGAGCCGGTCATCACGGCCCACGGCGCCGTGTTCTTGGCGCCCGGCGGCGTGCGGACCGAGATTGACCCACCCCCCCCCGGCGAACGCCCCCCTTTCTGACCACAGGCACGGAGGTTCTGACGACATGAGGCCATCCCCTTGCTCGATCTGTTCACTGACGTTCACAACATCCTTGGCGACATGTCTGTGATGGTTCTCCCGCGACCGGTCTTCTGCCCATGCGCGCGGCCCACGCGCGTTCGCCCCATGGTGGACCGCGGAGGCGTCTCCGGACGCGCCCACCCCGGCCGACCAAGGTCGACCACACCCGCGAGGATGGCCGGTCGAAGGCCCCTTCCGCTGGGGGACCATTTACAAGCCGGTCCGCGGCCTCTGTCATTGATGCCGAACCGCTGGGGCCTCGACAGGTGGACGCCTTAAGATGCCCCGGAAACCGAAGAATGAACCGGAAGAAACCAGCGCCCCTGTACAAGGAGGACATGGAGAGCCGCTAGCCGTGTTCAGAGGACGCGACGAGGTCAATCTCGCGCAACTCGCGCTGATCAGCGTGCAGTCGCGGGTTCCGGAGACCTTTACGGGCTGGGCAAGGTCCTATGAGCACAACGGAATGCCGGTGGAGGTGACCTGCCGGACGCTCCGGGGCCACGTGGTTCCCCATGGCCTCGACAACGACTTCGTGGTCACCATCATCAATCTGTTTTACGAGGCGGGCTGTCCGGTCGACGACACGGTCAGGGTGTCGGCTTATCGCCTATTGAAGACTGCGGGATTCCCGGACACCTCCCGGTACTACGCCGAACTTTGGGCCTCCCTTGACCGGCTGAAGTCGGCTCAGTACGTGATCAGCCGCGGCTGGTACTCGAAAAAGAAGATGCGGTACACCGACGAAACCTTCCAGTACCTGGAGAAGGTGACCCTGACCCGCGGAAACGAACTGGACAGCCGCAGCCAGTTGGAGATCCGCCTTCCCCGCGAGATCGCTCTGAGCATCCGTGACGGCTATCTTAAGCCACTCGACTTGGACGTCTACCACAACCTGTCGACGCCGACGATTCGGGCCATCTACCGGGTGCTGGACGGGTTGCGCTGGAGTGAGGGACAGTATGTCGAGCGGGTGCAGATGAACGTCATGGAATGGGCGGCTCGCCTCAACATCGTCAGCGACATTCCGGCAAGGATCTTGCGGCTCCTAGAGCCAGCCACGGAGGAGTTCAAGCGGATCGGCTACGTGGACGAGGTCCTGACTGAGGGCAAGCGCAAGGAACAGCAGATCACTTACGTGTTTCCAGGGTTGACCGATCAGTTGAACGTCACCCTCTTACAGGAGCTGATAGACCGGGGCATGTATCCGGGTGTGGCGGCAAGGCACCTTATTGATCACCCAGAAGAACGCGCTGTTCAGGACGCCATCGCGCGCTTTGACGCCTATCCGGGCAAAAAGGGGAATCCAGGGGCCTTGATGCGTGACCTGCTGCTTCACCCAGAAAAGTACGCGGGGGTCGAACAAAAGTTAGAGGGTGGCGGGCGCAGAAGCAAAGCCAGCGAGCGCCCCAAGCCAGCACCGGTGCTTGCCCAGAGCGTTCCGGAGGACGACGCGCTGGCCTTGCCGGAGGACCCCGACGAACGGGTGAGGGTCGCCGAGCAGCGGCTGTCCCTGTTCCGGGTGTGGCCGCTGCTCACAGGTGAAGACCGGGACAACTTGGAGCACGCCGTTCGGACCGGGACAGTCGCTTTGCCCGTCCTATTCGCACTGCTCTTGCGGACGGTGGGTGAGAACAAGGCCGACATCGCCGACAAGGTGCGGTCACTCGTGCTCCAGGCCGAGGAAGATGAGTAACGGCCGCTAGCCACCCTCCACCTCTTTTCCTTCGCCCGTACAGTTCGGCAACTTTGACCCGTACAGTTTGGCAAGAACAGGCTTCGAGACCCGTACACTTTGGCAAGTTCATGACCCGTACAGTTTGGCAAGAAACCGCCATCTGCGTCCTGAACACATTCTTTCCCTTTTAGGCGTTCAAAGGCAAGGGGCCTACGGAACCCGTACAGTTTGGCAAGAAGGACCCGTACAGTTTGGCAGAAACGCCTCGGAAAACCCGTACAGTTTGGCAAGAAGGACCGGGAAAGCCCGTACAGTTTGGCAAAAACCACGCGAGTCAATCCTGCTTTTTGCACTCCTAGACGGCAAATTTCAGCTTGACCAATCTGAGCTATGATGATGATGATCTTTTATTATTACTTAAATACTAAAAATCATCATTCAGGGGTCTTCGCGTCAAGTTGACGCAGAAATGGACACATGCCGCCGTGGCAAGTTGAGGTGAGTGACCGCGCTGCGACCATCAAGCTGTGGATTGGTGCTGCCCATACTGACCCTGGGGAAGCCAGGGATCACTCGTTCTACCCTTGCGTATGCTGGCCAATCCGGCACCCGCTGGGTCTCCCGCAGCTTGCGTGCAGCGAGGTCGGGCGAGTTGAAACTGGGGCATGGACCTCCCGTTGTTTCCCGAGACCTGGCAGGTGCTCGACTCGCAGGTGGAGGGCGCACGGCTGATCCTGCTGGTGCAGGATCAGCGTTCTGCTGCGGCCTGTCCCGCTTGTCAGCAGCACAGCTCCCACGTTCACAGCCGCTACGTCCGGCATCCCCATGACACCGCGCTGGGCCAGCATGGCGTGACCCTCCTGGTCCGGACCCGGCGGTTCCGTTGCCGGAACCCGAGCTGCCCCCACACGACCTTCGCGGAGACCTGGCCGGGCTGGCTGGAACCCCGCGCACAGCGCACCTGTCGCCTCGCACAGAAGCAGGGCCGTGTGGCCCTCAGTCTGGGAGGAGAGGCTGGACACCGGCTCCTGGCCCACCTCGGCGAACCCACCAGTGCCGATACTCTCCTGCGGTTGATTCGCCGCGTGCCCCTCCTCCCCGCCGAGACCCCGATGGTGCTGGGTGTGGACGACTTCGCCCTGCGACGACGAAAAACGTACGGGACGCTCCTGATTGACCTGGAACGCCATCAGGTCGTGGACCTGCTCCCGGACCGCCAGGGCGTCGCCCTGGCCACCTGGCTAAGAGCACACCCGGGGGTGAAGATCATCTGCCGCGACCGAGCGGGGGAATATGCCCGTGGGGCGGCTTCCGGCGCGCCGGAAGCCCAACAGATCGCGGACCGCTTCCATCTGATCGGCAATGTTCGGGACGCGGTTGAGGCCTGGTTGCGGCCACAGCGTGCCCACCTCACCGCCCCGCCAGACAAGACGCAGGGTGAAGTGGTGAGCGGATCGCTCCAACCCTTCTCTACAGAACGCCCCTCGACCACCCGGGGACGCCTCGAACGGACGGTGACCAAGCGGCGACACCGACAGGCCCGGTATGAACAGGCTGTCACGTTGCGGGAAAAAGGCCAGAGCTACAGAGCCATCGCCCGTCAGGTGGGGGTGGCCCGCAGTACGGTGACCGAATGGCTCCAGTACGAGGGGAAGCTGACTCGGAACACCCCACCCAGCGGCATCACACCCTACGCGGCGTACATCCGTAGCCGGCTGGCCCAACCGGAGTGGACCGTGACCCAGCTTTTCCACGAAGTGGTGGAGCAAGGGTACCGGGGCGCGTTCAGTGGGATCTCTTCTTACGTGGCGTGGCTTAGAGAAGGGCATGAACCACCGTCCATCGCCGATCAGCAGGGGGTGGACCTACCCCGGGAGAAGCGGCTGGGCCCTGTTCAAGTGGCCTGGTGGTTCACGATGCGACCGGACCAACGCTCAGAGACGGAGGCCCGCCGGTTGCAGGCGGTGTTGAATCGGGTCCCACGGGGGCAGGAGATTTACCAGTTGGTGCAGGACGTGCTGGGGTGGTTGAGGGAAGCGCCGAGGTCAGGAGCGCAGCTCCTGACCTCGTGGATCAAGAAGGCCCAGGACACCGGATTGCCCGACATCCAACGTCTGGCACGCAGCTTCCAGAACGACTTCGCCGCCATTTGTAGCGCCATCGAGTCTCCCTGGAGCAACGGTCAGACCGAGGGGCAGGTGAACCGGCTCAAGATGATCAAGCGTCAGATGTTCGGCCGGGCTAAATTCGACCTGCTTCGGCAGCGCGTCCTGCTCGCCTGACCCGGCTGCACGCAAGCTGCGGGAGACCCGCCCCCCGCCGGATTACGCCAGCGTACGCAACCCTCGGGAAAACCTCCATGGAGGTGACCACGTGAACGGCTGAACCAACTCTGCTGCCGAACGACTGCGCCGTGAGTGGCCCGCCTGCCCGGGTCTGCCCCTCCCCCCGGTCTCCCCGGCAGCCTGACAGCCCACGCGAGGTTCCTCTGCTTCGTGTTAACGTGTGAGCATCCATTCAGGTATAGTGAGGGCATGACCTCCCCAGACCGGAGCACGCCGCGCTCCCACCTCGAATACTTCGTGGACGGGATGGACTGCGCGAGCTGCGTCCAGAACGTCGAACGCATGATCGAACGCCTGCCTGGCGCAGGCGGCGTGAAAACCAGCTTCAACCGGCAGACCCTCGAACTGGACCTCGACGAGGCCCAGACGCCCCGGACGAGGCTGGAGGAGAACCTCAAGGCCCTGGGGTACACGCCCAGCCCCCTGGGGCAGGCGGCCGCTCCCCCTGCGCCCGCCCCAGCCCAGCTCGACTATTTTGTGGACGGGATGGACTGCGCGACCTGCGTGCAAAAGGTCGAACGGATGGTCGCCACCTTGCCGGGGACCGGGAACGTCAAGACCAGCTTCAACAAACAGACCCTGGTCCTCTCGCTCGACGAGGGGCAAACGCCCCGGGCCACCCTGGAGCGCAACCTCCAGGCCCTCGGATACACGCCCGCGCTGCTCGGCGGGGCGGCCGGAGTTGCCCCTGCCCAGGGCAGCGACTCTGCGGACGACGGGCGGGGCAACCCTGAGGGTCACGGCCATGTTCACGAGACCCCAAAGCCCGGTCAGCTCTGGTACGCGACCGGGCAGGGCAAGCTCGTTGTGACCTCCGGCGTGCTGCTCGTCCTGGCCTGGCTGCTGAGCTTCACTCTCCCTCAGTTCGCCACCTGGGGCTTTATCGCTGCGACGCTGCTGGGGGTGTGGCCACTGGCGAAGAAGGCGGTGGCCAGCGCGCGCTTCGGGGACCCCTTCAGCATCAACATGCTGGTGAGCCTGGCGGCCATCGGGGCCGTCCTGATCGGGGAGGCGGCGGAGGGGGCAGTCGTCGTGTTCTTCTTCGCGGTCGGGGAACTGCTGGAGGGCATCGCCGCCGGACGTGCCCGCGCGGGCATCCAGGCATTGGCGGCTCTGGCCCCCAAAACCGCCCTGCTGGTCGAGGGTGGAGGAACCCGCGAGGTTCCTGCTGAGTCCCTCGCGGTTGGGCAGACGGTCCAGGTCAACCCCGGGGCGCGGGTGCCCGCCGACGGCACCATCCTCACCGGCACCTCCAACCTCGACGACAGCCCCGTCACCGGCGAAAGCGTGCCGGTTGTGAAAAGCGCCGGGAACACGGTGTACGCGGGCAGCATCAACACCGACGGCGTGCTCACCGTGCGGGTGGACAAGGCCGCCAGCGACAACACCATCGCCCGGATCATCCACATGGTCGAGGAGGCCGAGGGCAGCAAGGCCCCCACGGCCCGCTTTATCGACCGCTTCAGCCGGTATTACACCCCTGGCGTGGTCGCGGTGTCCGCCCTGGTGGCGCTGGTTCCGCCGCTGCTGTTCGGGGCCGAATGGTCCCCCTGGCTTTACAAGGGCATCGCGCTGCTCCTGATCGGCTGCCCCTGCGCCCTGGTCCTGAGTGTTCCGGCCGCGATCACCAGCGGCATCAGCGCCGGAACCCGCCGGGGGCTGCTGATCAAGGGGGGCGCGGCCCTCGAGAGCATCGGCAGTGTCAAGACCATCGCGTTTGACAAGACCGGAACGCTGACCGCAGGAAAACCCCGCGTGACGGACGTGGTGGGCCAGGACCGCAACGAGGTGCTGCGCCTCGCCGCCGCGGTGGAGTCGGGCAGCAGCCACCCGCTGGCGAAGGCCATCACGGACGCCGCGAGGCAGGCGAACCTGACCCTGCCCGCTGCCGAGAACGCCCAGGCCATCCCTGGCAAGGCCGTCACCGCCACCGTCGAGGGCCGCGCCCTCAGTGTCAGCTCTCCCCGGCACGCGGCCACCCTGACGACGCTCTCCACGGAGTTGGACGCCAGCATCAAGGCCTTCGAGGAACAGGGCCGCACCGCCGTCGTGCTGCTGGACGGCCAGGTGCCCCTCGGCGTCATCGCCATCCGGGACGAGCCGCGCGCCGATGCCTGGGAGGCGGTCGCTCAGCTCCATGCGCTCGGCGTGAACACGGTGATGCTCACGGGAGACAACGCCCGCACGGGCCAGGCGATCGCCGGCGACCTGGGGATGGATGTGCAGGCGGAACTGCTGCCGGAGGACAAGCTCCGGGTCATCGCGGACCTGAAGGCGCAGGGCGGCGTGGCCATGGTCGGCGACGGGATCAACGACGCGCCCGCCCTGGCCCAGAGCGACGTGGGCATCGCGATGGGCGGCGGGACCGACGTGGCGCTGGAGACGGCGGACGCGGCCCTGCTGGGCGAGCGCGTGACGGGCGTGGTGGACCTCGTGCGGCTTTCGCGGGCGACGATGGGAAATATCAAGGTCAACATCGCCTTCGCGTTGGGGCTCAAAGCGATCTTTCTGGTCACCACCCTGCTGGGCTACACCAACCTGTGGATGGCGATCCTGGCCGACACGGGCGCGACCGCCCTGGTGACGGCCAACGCCCTGCGGCTGCTGCGCTGGAAGGGCAGCGCTGCCCCCCGCGCGGTCACGCCCATTCCCACCCCCAGCCGAGCCTGAGTTGTGGCAGAGATTCCCCTTTACACCGTCCCGAACGGCGCGAACGGTCAGGCTCTCCAGCGGCTCCTGACCCACCCCGGTGCCCCCTTCACGCAAAAGGAGGGGCGGGGTGATCCGGAGCTCCTGGCCGAGATGCAGGCCAGAGCAGATGTGCGCATGGCCCCCGTGACCGTGGCCGGCGCTCAAGCCTTTTTTGGTCCTTTCGACGAGCAGCGCCCCTGGATTCTCGCCGCGCTGCAAACGGAGGCTCCTTGAACTCCCGCCTCCTGACCCCGCTGCTCCCCAGCGTGTATTTCTCCAGGGAGGCCGGGTGAGACCACGTCTCGGGCTGCTGGTGGCCGTGCTGGGTCTGCTGCTGATTGAGGGTCTGCTCAAAGCCTGGGCTCTGCAGCACCTGACGCCCGGCGTGGACCGCCCTCTGCTGCCTGGCCTGCTGCACCTGGGGTTCACGCTCAATCCCGGGATGGCCTGGGGGATGCTCGGGGCATTCACGGCTCCCCTGGCCATCCTGCGCCTCACGGTCGGCCTGGTACTTGTGGCCGCCCTGCTCTCCGGCCGAGTGCTTCATGGCCGCCGGTGGCCGCTGGCGCTCATTGCGGCCGGTGCCCTCGGCAATGCTGTGGACGGCCTGGCACGGGGGGCGGTCATCGACTACCTCACCTCACCGGTGCTGGACGCCGTCTCCAGGGCGCTCGGTGGGGGTCGTTTCCCTATCTTCAACCTGTCGGACGTGCTGGTGTGCACCGGCACCGTCTGGCTGCTGCACGCCTGGCAGGCCGATCGCCACGCCGGACATTCGGCCTCTGCCCCGCGTGCTACCTCCAAGGAGAACCCATGAGACGACTGATCCTGCTGACCCTGCCCGTCCTGCTCGCCGCCTGCACCCAGGGCGGTGACCTCCAGGGTGTCAAGACCTTCCAGAACGAGGGCGGTGCCCACCAGCCGGGCCGCATCGCCTACGAACAGACGCCCCCAGCCGGCGGCGCCCACAATCCATCCTGGCAGAACTGCGGGGTGTACGACCGGCCCCTCTACGACGAGTACGCGGTTCACAGCCTGGAGCACGGCGCGGTCTGGCTCACTTACAAACAGGGCCTGCCCACCAGCGAGGTACTGCAACTCAAGGAGGTGGTGGCCGGGCGTCCGTACACGCTGCTCTCCCCGCACGAGACCCAGACCGCGCCCCTGATCCTGACCGCCTGGAACGCGCAGCTGGAAGTGCAGGACGTGAATGACGCGCGCGTCAAGACGTTCCTTCAGAAGTACGAGCAGGGCGGGGAAGCCCCGGAGATCGGTGCCTCGTGCAGCGGCGCGTACAACGGCACGGTCTGAACCGCGTGTCGGCGGGAGCCAGCCTCGCCGCCGCGGCCCTGCTGGGGGGGGCGCTGGCCGCCCTCTGGCCCGACACGCCGGGTGAGGCCAGCGCGGAGGTCAGCTTCGCCCGCGACATGAGTGCGCACCATGCTCAGGCCGTCGACATGAGCGTCACCCTGTTCCAGCGGGCGGCGGATCCGGCCGTCAAGCTGCTCGCCCAGGACATCCTGCTCACACAGCAGGCCCAGATCGGACAGATGAGCGGCTGGCTGATGGCCTGGGGGCGGCCCCTGGCGGGCCGGGAGGCCCCCATGGCGGGCATGGACCGTCAGGCGATGGGAATGGCTTCCGAGCAGGCAGAACAGGAATTGACCTCCCTGGCGGTGAACGAAGCCGAGACCCGCTACCTCACCTTGATGCGCCGTCACCACCAGGGAGGTGTGGGCATGGCGAAGTCGGCCCTGAACACCGTCAAGCGGCCGGAGGTGCGCGCCTTCGCGCAGCGGGTGGTGACGGCGCAGGCATCGGAGATCGGGGCCATCGACGCCCTGCTGGTGGAGCGTGGCAGCCAGAAACCTTCGCCCACACCCGAGCCGGAGATGGACGGGATGCACCATGAGTGAGCACGGCCACAGCCACGGCGGAAACGCGAACACTCGGCAGTTGAGCATTGCCCTGGCGCTGACCGGCAGCTTTCTGGTCGTCGAGGTCATCTACGGCGTCCTCTCCGGAAGCCTCGCGCTGCTCTCGGACGCGGGGCACATGCTCACGGACGTGATGGCGCTGGCCCTCTCGCTGTTCGCCATCCGCATCGGACAGCGGGCCGCCGACCGCAAGCGCACCTTCGGGTACCGCCGCGCGGAGATCCTGGCCGCCGCCGTGAATGCCGGGGCGCTCTTTGCCATCGGCCTGTACATTCTGGTCGAGGCCTACGGGCGGTTGCGCGAGCCCGTCGACGTGCAGACCACGCCCATGCTGATCGTGGCGGTCCTGGGCCTGCTGGTGAACGTGATCAGTGCCCGCATCTTGGTCGGGGGCAGCCAGAGTAGCCTGAACATGAAGTCCGCTTACCTGGAAGTTATGGGTGACCTGCTGGGCTCGGTGGCGGTCATCGCCGGGGCCCTGATCATCCGCTTCACGGGCCTGACCTGGGTGGACCCGGTCCTGGGCGCGTTGATTGGACTGTGGGTGCTGCCCCGCACCTGGACGCTGCTGAAAGCCAGCGTGAACGTGCTGATGGAGGGCGTGCCGGAGGGGGTCGACCTGGACGCCCTGCGCGCGGAGCTGACCGCGCTGCCGGGCGTGACGGAGGTGCACGACCTGCACGTCTGGAGCGTGACCAGCGGGGAGCACACCCTCACCGCGCATCTGGTGGCGGCACCCGGAGGCGGCTTGCTTGCCCGAGTTCATGAGGTCGCTGCGAGGTACGGCCTCGAACACAGCACCGTGCAACTTGAACCGCCCGGGACCCATGCCGGGCAGGAAGGACACCTGCATCCATGACTGACGTTTCCCTGACCACCTCCCCGCCCGCGCGTCGCGCCGTCTGGACCTCCGTGCTGTGGGCGCTCCTGGCGGTCGGCCTGGTCCTGGGCGGGGCGTGGGCCTACGCCCGAATGAAAAGCCCGTACCCCTTCTACGGAACGGTGTTCAATGTGGAAACCACTTCACCTGGATTGACCGGCACCGGGGAGGACGGCCAGCCGTTCGCCCTGAGTGACCTGCGGGGGCAGACGGTGGCCGTGTTTTTCGGCTTCCTGCAGTGTCCGAACATCTGTCCGACCACTATGGCTGCTTTGGAGCAAGTCCGGCAGACGCTTCCAGAAAAAGATCGGACAAATTTCCGCACGGTGCTGGTCACGCTCGACCCCGCCCGGGACAAGGTTGACAAGCTCCGTGAGTACGTCACCTATTTCAGCCCGTCGGCCAAAGGCGTCTTTATCCCGGAACCTGCCCTGGCCGACACGGCGGCCGCCTGGGGCGTGGGCTACCAGAAAGCGGAGGTGAAGGACGCGGCGACCTACCAGGTCGATCACACCACCGGGGTGTACCTGGTGGACCGCGAGGGGCGGCGACGGGTGGTCTGGGACTATACCCAGCTCACGCAGGTAAAGCGGGTGGCGGCGGACGTGCGGGAGGTGATGCGGTGACGGTCAGGGACGCCCCGCTGCGCTATGGTCAGGACATGAGAACCGCTTCTCAAGATGACGTGTGCGAGATTCCCTGCGTCCACCCTGAGGCGGTCGCCCGTGTGCGCGCGGCCTTGCCTGACGTGGGGGTTGTGGAGGACGCCACCGTGCTCCTCAAGGTCATCGCGGATCCGACCCGCTTCCGCATCCTCACGGCCCTGAACGTGGAGGAGCTGTGCGTGTGTGACCTGGCGGCGGTGGTTGGCATCAGCGAGAGCGCGGTGAGCCACCAGTTGCGCCTGCTGCGGGCGCACCGGCTGGTGACGTTCCGCAAGGAGGGGCGCATCGCGTACTACCGCCTGCTCGACCAGCACATCAATGGGTTGATCGGCAGCGCGGTAGACCACGTGCGCGAATGAGGTCTGCCCGGGGCCGCGCTTGCCGGGCAGACCAGGACGTCAGCCCTGACCCGCGGCCTCGGGGGCGCTCCAGAGGCCCATGACCCGTGGACGCAGCGCGCCTGACCGAGCAGTGCTGGAGCCCCTTCCCGCAGGGGGAGGCCCACCCCATCCGCGACCGGCTGGAAGGGGTCCTCCAGCCAGAGGTGCCTGGCAGCGAAGTCCTGTTCCGCGCCGGGCCGCTGTCCTGCTGTGCCTGCTGGCCGGTGTGGGGCTGGCCTTCACGTTTCCGCCCTCGCCGCTGGGCTGGCTCGCTCCTTTGCCCCTGGCCTGGCTGTTCCGGGCCGCGTCGAAGCGTCCGCCGGGCCAGGCCTTCGCTCTGACGTTCGCCTTCGCCGCTGGCTTTTTCGGGGCGCTGCTGCTGTGGCTGCCGGGCAGCCTGACCCCCCTGTTCGGGCCCGGTGTGGGGGCGTTGTACCCGGCTCTGGTGGGGGTGGTGGCCTTCATGTGGGCCGGCACGGTGGCCCTCACCCGCCTGGTGATGGGTCCGGCCACCCTCTGGGCCCTGCCGTTCGCCTGGGTGCTGCTGGACACCGCGCGGGGCCTGGGGCCCTTCGGGTTTACCTGGGGCAGTCTGGGGTACGCCTTCGCGTCCACCCCGCTCGTCCAGCTCGCCGACCTGGGCGGCCTCTCGCTGGTGGGGCTGCTCGTGACGCTCACGGCGGCGGCCCTGGCGGACCGGCGCCCGCGCGTCCTGCTGGGCGTGGCGGCGCTGCTGCTTCTGGGCGCCCTGTACGGCCTCACCCGGCCGCCGGACGCGCCGGGCACCGAGCGGGCCCTGCTGGTGCAGGGCAACGTCGATCCACGGGCCAAGGTCCAGGGACGCACGGCGGATGAGCTCGGGCGCTACCTGGACCTGACGCGGGCGGGCCTGGCGGCGGACCCGGCGCGGCTGGTGGTGTGGCCCGAGACGGCCGCCCCCGCCGCGCCCACCTCCCCGGAGATGGCCCGCGCGCTGACGGCCCTGAACGTGCCGCTGCTGCTGGGCGCTCCCACCCAGCAGGGCGGGTACCGCAACAGCGTGTACGCCTTTGGGGGGGGTGAGGTCCGCGGGCGGCAGGACAAGGTGCGGCTGGTGCCGTTCGGGGAGTACTTCCCGGGCCGCTTGCAGCTTGACGGTGCCTACCGGACGGTGTTCCGCGCGCTGGGGCTGCCCGCCCTGACCGGGACCGTTCCTGGCCGCCACCTGAGCCCGCTGCCGGTCGGCCAGGTCTTGGTCGGGGCGCTGATCTGTTACGAGTCGACCTTCCCGGCCTTCGCCCGCGCCCAGGTGCGGCGCGGCGCGCGGGTCCTGGCCGTGGTGTCGAACGACGCCTGGTTCGGGCCGTCGGTGGGCGCCGAGCAGCACTTCCAGATGGGGCGCGTGCGGGCCATCGAGACCCGGCGCTGGGTGCTGCGGGCGGGCAACGACGGGGTGACGGCGGCGGTTGCGCCCTCCGGGCGGGTCACGGCCCAGCTGCCGCGGGCGGTCGCGGGGGCGTTGCCGGTCTCCTTCGCGCAGATCACGGCTGTCACGCTGTATGTCCGCTGGGGGGAGTGGGTGACGGCGCTGAGTGCGCTGGTGCTGCTCGGGCTGTGGCTGAGGAAACGGGGAAAGCGTTTTCGGGTCTCCAGGTCAACGTACGGATGAAGGGCCCGGCTGAACGTGTGGAAGAGACGGTGTTCCCCGCGATCATCCACCGCATCGGGAGCATGAGCACAAGGAGCCTCGCCCAACCAGACGAACTCTCGAAGGCCGTGAAAGAGGCCCTGCCTGTGTACCTCTCCTGGCCGTGTAGCCGCTGGAAGATCACAAAGATGTGCTCGGAACAAGGCGTCCGCCATTGATCGCTGTACCGGAAGTGGAGGGTTGGGGAAGGTCGTACCCCAGCCTTCCCCTGAGGTGGCTGACGATCTCCCATTCCCCTGTCGTCCATGACCCCCGAGTCCGCGGTTCGCTTCGCCTTGGCGCGCAAGCTGATCGCGGACTGTCCCCCGCACATCGGTCAGTAGGTGGCGGTCACCGGCTCTGCGTCGCCCGGTGTCGCTGACTCCTTCTCCGCCTTGGAACTCAACTTCTGGGTGGACGAGGTGCCGCCCCCGGGGGAGCTTCAAGCCTGGTTGCGCTCCCGGGGAGTCCAGGTGGAGGCCCTGGTGGACGCGCTGGACGACGGCTCGCTGTGGCTGCGGGGCTGGTCGGGCGGTCTGCCCATTGAGGCAGGCTGGCAGCCCTTGGCCGTGATCGAGGCCGACCTCCACGGGCTCCTCGCCGCCGACCCGGCGTACCTGCCCCGCCTGGTGATGGCCTGGACCGTGCGACACGCCCTTCCTCTGGTGTCCGGGGGGCAACTGGGCCACTGGCAGGCAGCGCTCACGCCCTACCCGGAGGCGCTGCGGCAACGCCTGGTGGGGGCGGAACTGGCGCGCTAGGCGACGCCGCACGGCTGACCGGAAGCCCCATCGCCAACCGCTGGCCGCTCGCTGTGCGGGGCGAGCGGCTGGCCCTCAACGCCTTTTGGGAAGTGAGGTTGGGCTGGTGCTGCGCGTGCTGTTTGCCCTCAACCGCGTGTGGAACCGGGGATGAAGTGGGCAGGCTGGCCGTGCAGCCCCCAGGTCCTGGGGGAGCACCTCACGGACGTACTGACCACTCCCGACGCGCTGGTGGCGGTGCGGGGGTCTCTGGAGCTGGTGGAGGATACCGTCGCGCTGCTGGCTCCCGACTTCGAGGTGGGCGAGGCGCTTGACGCAGGTGCGCGGAGCCCGGGACCTGGGCGTGTTGAGGTGGCCACCGACCGACAGGAGAGATGTTCCGCATCGCAAGTGAAACACGGCCCGTCGAGCCTCCCCTGAGGTGTGCTGGCTGAACGCCATGATCCAAACAGAAGAATCCGTCTGACCACGAACCCATACAATGAACCGATGACGACCCTGGCCGTTCCAACCGTCCTCGATCAGATCAAGGCCCTGGCCCATGAAATCCGGTATGACCTGATCCGGCACCTGGCCCACGGTGAACGTTGCGTCTGCGATCTAGAAGCCCTTCTGGAATTCCCTCAGTCCAAGGTTTCCTACCACCTCGGCATCCTCAAAGAGGCTGATCTCGTCCGCGCCGAGCAGCGGGGCAAGAACATGTATTACACCCTGCGGCGGGATCAACTCTTCCACCTGGGTGGGGGATTACTCACTGAGATTTTTGCAGACGTCTCCCCCTTGACGCATCAAACTGAATCGATATGCTGAGGGCGTGACCCGCGTCCTGATCCTCTGCACCCATAATTCCGCTCGTTCGCAGATGGCCGAGGCCCTGACCCGTGCCGCTGCACAGCGGGCCGGGCTCGACCTGGACGTTTACTCAGCAGGTACAGAAGCGACCCGAGTCAAGTATGACGCGCAGACCGTGATGGCAGAGATCGGCTTGAGCCTCGATCGGCACACCAGCAAGACCTTGTGGGACGTGCCGGACCCGCAGAACTTCGACTACGTGATTACCGTTTGCGACTCAGCCGCCGAAGCCTGCCCGGTGTATCCGGGGAAGACGCACCGCCTGCATTACCCCTTCACCGATCCCAGCGGAGGAAGCCTCGACCGCTGGCGCTCCGTGCGTGACCAGCTCCGGGATCAGTTCGAGGCCTTCGTGCAGGCCCTGAAAGACGGGGAGCCGGTGCCTCCCAGTTACGAAGACAGTCCCGCCGTGCCGGGCGCCTGACGTGACCGTTCCCCTGTCCCGTGCCCTGGCCGCCGAAGGCCTCGGCACCTTCGCGCTGGTGTTCTTCGGTCCCGGGGCCGCTGTGGTGCAGGCTCAGACCGGAGCCCTCGGACACCTGGGCGTGGCCGCCGTATTTGGCCTGACCGTCACTGCCGTGATCGCTGCGCTGGCACCCATCAGTGGGGCGCACATCAATCCGGCGGCGACCTTTGCCCTGACGCTGGCCGGAAAGTTCCCCAGGGAGCGGGTGCCGCCCTACGTCGCGGCGCAACTCTTGGGCGCCGTCCTCGCGGCGTTCGTGCTGCTGGCGCTGTTCGGCCCCGGGGGGAGCGTGGGGGCCACCGTACCTGCGGGGAGTGTCGCTCAGGCGTTCGTGCTTGAACTGGTGCTGACCTTCTTTCTGCTGCTCGTCGCCCTGCGCTCGGGGCTGCCCTGGGTGGTGGGTGGCGTGGTGGCCCTAGAAGCGGCAATGGGCGGCCCCATCACCGGGGCGAGCATGAATCCGGCGCGCTCCTTTGGTCCTGCCCTGGCAAGTGGTATCTGGACGGCCCACTGGCTGTACTGGGTGGCCCCACTGCTGGGCGCTGCCCTAGCCGTCGCCACCAATCACTTCCTGAGTCCCACTGAGCCTGTCGAAACCCATCCCCGCCGTGCCCAGGAATTCCAGCCCGAAGGAGAGCCGACATGACCCAGCCAGGCGCCAACCAGTCCGCTCAGCCCACCACCCGGGTGCCCAGCGTCCTGTTCATCTGCACCGGCAACACGGCCCGTTCCCAAATGGCTCAGGTGCTGCTCGAACACCACGCTGGGGACCGTTTCAAGGTCACCTCAGCGGGACTGGAGCCGGGCGAGATCAATCCCCTGACCGTGCGGGTGCTGGAAGAACAGGGGCTGCCCAGCGACCGCCTTCAGGCCAAGGGCGTGCGCCCGCTCCTTGGAGAGCACTTCACCTACGTCGTGACGGTCTGTGACCGAGCAGAGGCCAACTGTCCGATCTTCCCCCACGCCTCCTACCGGCTCGCCTGGGCCTTCGACGACCCCGCTGCCGCTCAGGGCAGCGAGGAGGAGCGGCTGAACGTCTTCCGCCAGGTACGGGGCGAGATCGACGCTCGTCTTCAGGGCTGGCTGGTCACCGGCCGATGAGGGTCGCGGTCTTCGGGGATGTTCACGGCAACCGTTTCGCGCTGGAGGCCGTTGTGCAGGACATGGAGCGGCACGCGCCAGACGCTTGGGTGAACCTCGGGGATCAGGTCTTCGGCGGGGCGGACCCAGCCGGGGTCTGGCAGCTCCAGCAGGACCTGAAAGCCCGGCATGAGGTGCTGGAGGTCCGGGGCAACACCGACGAGCGTCTGGGTCAACCGCTGACCGAGACCACCGAGAAGCGGGAGATGCTGGCCTGGCTGCATGGTGTGTTGCCGGAAGGCACCGGGACCTACGTGGCTGGCCTGCCCACGTCCGTCACCCTGATGAGCGGCGAGGTGTTGGCCGCCCACGGCAGCCCGGACAGCGCGTGGACGTATCTGTTGCTCGACGGCAAGGCCTGGGCGAGCGACGACCTCGTGCAGGAACGGCTGGGCGACACGGGGGCGGCGCGCGTGGTCGTGGTCGGACACTCGCACCAGGAACACCTGCGCCAGCTTGGGCCGCTGACGGTCGTGAACGTCGGCGCGGTGAGCCGACAGAAGGATGGTTCTCCCCTCGCCCGCTGGGTGCTGCTCGAAAGGGAGCAGGGTGCCTGGAGCGTGACCTTCCGCCGGGTGCCCTATGACGTGGAGGCCGCCGCCCGGTGGGCCGAGCAATACGCTCACAAGGGCGCCCAGGAGGCCGCCCACCTCCGACAGGGCAAGGCGAGCAAGTGACCGGAGGCCGGGGGTGAGGCGCGAGGCGCTGGACGTGGTGGTGATCGGCGCTGGGCAGGCGGGCCTCGCCGTGGCCCGGGAGCTGAGACGCACTTCCCTCTCGTTCACGGTGCTCGACGCCCAGGAGGGTCCGGGCGGCGCATGGCGCCAGGCCTGGGACTCGCTGCGACTCTTCTCGCCCGCCCGCTGGTCGTCTCTCCCCGGCTTCCTGATGCCGGGAGGCGAGACGGGCGCCCCGTCCCGTGACGAGGTGATCGCCTACCTCACCGAGTACGAGCGCCGCTACGCCCTGCCGGTGGAGCGTCCGGTGCGTGTTCACGCAGTCTGGGCTGACGGTGAGGCCTTGCGCCTGGAGACCAGCGCCGGGCCGTACACGGCCCGCTTCGTGGTCAGCGCGACCGGAAGCTGGGACGCGCCCTTCATCCCCGAGGTGCCGGGACGCGAGCTGTTTCAGGGTCGGCAGCTCCACTCCGCGCACTATCACACCCCCGTGGAGTTCGCCGGGCAGCGCGTTGTGATCGTCGGGGGCGGAAACTCCGGCGCGCAGCTCGTGGCCGAGGTGTCGAGGGTGGCGACCGTGACCTGGGCGACTCTGACGCCGCCCCGCTTCCTGCCCGACGACGTAGACGGGCGGGTGCTGTTCGACGCCGCCACCCAGCGTTACCGGGCACAACAGGCGGGCGTGCCCTTCGAGGCCCCCTCCCTGGGTGACATCGTGGTGGTGCCCAGCGTGCGGGAGGCGAGGGAGCGGGGCGTCCTGCACGCCCAGTCCATGTTCGTGGCGATAACAGAACGCGGCGTGGTGTGGCAAGGCGGGCAGGAGGAGGCCTTCGACGCGGTGATCTGGTGTACCGGCTTTCGGCCTGCCCTGCGGCACCTCGCACCGCTCGGGGTGCTGGAAGAGGACGGTCGTGTTCAGGTGAAGGGCAGCCGGGCCGTGAAGGAGTCTCGGCTGTGGCTGGTGGGGTATGGGAACTGGACGGGCTTCGCGTCCGCCACCCTGATCGGCGTCGGCCGCTCGGCCCGCGCCACCGTACAGGAGATCGTGGGGGAGCAGACGCACCTCGACCCCCTTGAAACCCATTGACATTTCTCTATGCGTCGCGCATAGTTCATCTATGGATTTCGATGTGACGGTGGAGGTGTTCAAGGCGCTGGGGGACCCGCACCGCCTCAAGGCGCTGCACTTCCTGGCAACCGCAGATCAGGGTTGCTGCACCAACGCCGATGGGGTGTGTACCTGCGACGTGCAGGAAGTGCTGGGCCTCTCGCAACCCACCGTCAGCCACCACATGAAAATCCTCGTCGAGGCCGGGCTGGTGGACGCCGAGAAGCGGGGGAAGTGGACCTACTACACCCTCAGCGCTCGGGGCTTCGCCGTCGCCCGCACCGCTCTGTCGTTCCTGGAGGCCGCCGTGCCCGTGCGTGTCAAGGAGGCCGTATGAACCCGGAGATGCTGCTTCGCCTCGCCCTCGATCATCAGAACGACTTGCGTCGTTCGCGTGATGAAGCACGCCCGTTTGAGCTGTGGCGTCGTGCCAACACGCCGGGCCCGGCACCCCTGGGCGTGACGCCAGCCGCTGCCCCTTCCGGCGTGCCCTGCCCCACCTGCTGATTCTTCGCCCTCGCTCATCGAAGTCTGTCTATCCAAGGAGCTGACCATGACCCTCACCGCCCCCAGCCCCAACCGTACCCAGGCCTTCCTCGACGCCCTCGCTTCCCACGCCGACAAGCCTTTGGTCTTCCAATTGAACGGCGAGACCCTCGTCCACGAGGGCTACCACGTCACCGAGGTCAAGGCCGTCACCGTCGAAGCGATGGACTGCGGTGGCCGCGCCGATGCCTGGCGCGAGACTGTGGTGCAACTCTGGAACGGCGGTGGGGAGGAAGACCAGGGTTTCATGACCGTGGGCAAGTTCCTGAACATCTACGGCCAGGTCGCCCGCAGCGTGCCGGTGCGGGGAGACGCGGAACTCCGCATCGAGTACGGCGACGCTCGGAATCCCACCATCCAGTACCGGGTGGGCGGCCTTGATGTGCGGAGTGACCAGGTACTGGTGAACCTGAGTTACCCGGCGGTCTCCTGCAAGCCGAACGACGAGCGCCTGGCGGCTGGACAGTCCGCCTGTTGCGGCCCCAGCGCGAGCACCGTCGAACTCGTCTCCCTGGAAGAGGTGCCCGTGCAGGCGAGCAAGGGAGGATGCTGCTCGTAAGCGCGGCTGGAGTGGCGGCCAGGGAAGGTGTCCTGGCCGCCGCTCCATGCCGCCCACCCCAGGGAGGTGGGTGAAGTGCAGGCCAGCTCGAAGAAGGCGTCTGCCCGGCCGGACTGGTCGTACTACGGCTGGCGGATCGTCGCTGCCCTTGCGGTGACCCAGACCCTGGGGTACGGCGTGCTGTACTACGCCTTCGGAGTGTTGGTCAAACCGATGGAGGCCGAGTTGGGCTGGACGCGGGCGCAGACCTCGGGTGCTTTCTCGCTCGGGTTGCTGATGGCGGGCCTGGCGGCTGTGCCGGTGGGACGGCTGGTGGACCGGCGCGGAGCGCGCCTGCTGATGACCCTGGGCTCGCTGGCCGGGGTGCTGCTGATGTTGGCCTGGTCTCGGGTGGCGACCCTGCCCGCCCTGTACCTGGTCTGGGCGGGCATCGGCCTCGCCATGAGCGCGGTGCTGTACGAGGCGAGGCGGCCTTTACCGTCGTGGCGGTGTGGTTTCGGCGCCATCGCAAGGACGCCACCTTCCTGATCACGATGGTGGCGGGGCTGGCGAGCACCATCTTCATCCCACTCACCACCTGGCTGGTGGGGCAGTACGGGTGGCGGGACGCGCTGGAGGTGCTGGCCCTCTTCCTCGCACTTGGGACGGTGCCGCTGCACGCCCTGGTGCTGCGCCGTTCCCCAGCGGCACTCGGGATCGAAGTGGACGGAGGGGGACCTTCAACTGTTCAAAGCGTCCCGGAGGTGAGCGTCACCACGCGGGCGGCGCTGAGGGGTGCGCCCTTCTGGTGGCTGTCCGGTGCCTTCGCGCTGGCCCGCTTCGCAGGGGCGGCCGTGGGGGCACATCTGGTGTCCTTGCTGCTCGAACGTGGGTACTCGGCGGGGTTCGTGGCCCTGGCGGTGGGGGCCATCGGTCCCCTGCAACTCCTGGGCCGTCTGGTCTTCGCTCCTGCCCTGGCGCGCTGGTCGCTGATTCGGGTGACGGCAGTGATGTTTGGCCTGCTGGCGCTGGCGTTCGCGGTCTTACTGGTGCCGGGGATCGCGGGCGTATGGGTCTTCGTGGCCCTGTTCGGCGTGTCAAACGGGGCGAGCACCTTGTCTCGGGCAGGATTGATCGCGGAGCTGTACGGGTCAGCGAGCTACGGGAGCATCAACGGGGTGCTGGCCTTGATCGTGGCTGTAGTGGGGGCGCTGGCGTCGCTACTGGTGGGCGCGGTGTACGCGGCAGCGGGTGATTACACAGCGGCATTGTGGGGGTTGGCCTTAAGTGGCCTGGTGGCGGCGGGGGCGGTGGCGCGGGCGCAGACGACCGCCGCAAGGTAAGCAGTCCCCAAAGAGATCCAGGCTGGCATAACCCGGCGGTGCAACTCTGCACGTGATGGCTGCGGCCTTCCCAGGTCACCCGACCGTGCTCGCCGCCGGACACCCCTACACTCGGGACATGACGTTGCCGGACGAACGATCCATCGGGCATCTCGCTCGGGAGACCGGCGAGACGGTCAAAACCCTGCGCTACTGGACTGACCTCGGGCTGCTCGATCACACGCGGCGGGGCAGCGGCTACCGGGTCTACAGACCGGGGAGCGCCGAGCGCGTGCGGTTCATCCGCACGGCACAACAGCTCAGCTTCTCCCTGCACGACATCGCCGGGGTGCTGGCGGCGCGGGTCGCTGGCGAGCCACCCTGCGAGACCGTACGCCGTGACCTCGGCGCACACCTCGCCACCGTGCGTGAGCAGATCGCCCGGCTTCAAGCCCTGGAGGCCCAGCTCGTGACGCGGCTGACCTACGCGGAGGCCCACCCGGACCCGGCGTGCGACTCCACCGGTTGTGTGTACCTTGAAGACCACGCCCAGGCTTGACTCTCCCGTCCAGGGGAGACCTTAGCCTCGGGTATGAACGACTGCTGCACCCCGCCATCCAGGAACGCGCCGACCTCAGGGTGCCCGACGTGCGGCACCCCGGGCAAAGCGGTCAAGGTCATCACCCTGAAAGCCCTGCTGGTCCCGCAGGCGCTCGCCACCCTGGCTCCCCAGGAGAGCTACCGCTTCTGCCCGGAGGCCGGGTGTGAGGTGGTGTACTTCGGGAATTCGGGAGTCTACCGCCAGGCGGATGTGAAGGTACCCGTGTACCAGAAGGACCCGGGACCCGAAGTGCCGGTGTGTTACTGCTTCGGGCATCCCCGGGCAGAGTTGACCCGTGCGCTGGAGACGGGTGGTGGGCCGCTTCTGGAGAGGTCGATCCGGGAACACATCGCGGCGGGCCGGTGCGGCTGTGAGGTCAACAATCCCCAGGGCTCCTGCTGCCTGGGCAACGTCGTCACGGCCCTGCGGCCGGGGAACAGGCCCATCCGGTCACAGCAGGAGGCGGTGGGCGGCCACCCCTGATGGACACGACCTCGGCCGTGGGTCTTCCCGGACCTGGAGGGCGGCGCGCTCAGCGGGGTGAGCCTCTCGGGCCACCCCGCTCACCGTCCCCAGGGCGACTCACGCTCAGACCTGCGTTTCCTGAGTCAGGCCCAGTTCGTGGACCAGGAAGGGCTTCACGCCCGGGGCTCCCGTCAGGCGGAGGCGCAAGGGGCCTCCAGACGGCAGGAATTCCACGGCGAGGTGCAGGAATGGGCAGCACCGGCGCTCCAGCGCCATGAACTCAGCCAGTTCCAGTGCCCGCTCCTCGTCGGGTTCAAACACGAAGGCGTACCCGTCGGGCAATTCCTCCAGCCTGGCCTCATCACGAAACCGCTGGGCGAGCGCGGCATGACGGGCGCGCTGGTCGGAGGTCATGGCGAAGATGTCGCAGGCGAGGATGGGCGTCTCGGACATACCGCCACCGTAGACCCTCCACCACGGTGGAAGGTCAAGCCCATCAGGCGGGTGGCAGGTACCGGCAGCCGGAGTCGTCACAGGGCTGCTGCTGGGCTTCTCGTAGACGCCTGGAGAGAGACTGCTCGACGACCATCAGCGCGGCGATCCGCTGGCGCACGGCTTCCCGCTGGGCATCGAGTTCGGCGATCACCTGCGTGCACGGCCGCCGCTCACGCTGCGCGAGGTCAAGCAGGCGGGCGATGATGCCCAGGCTAAGGCCCAGGGCCTGCGCCGAGCGGATGAACGCCACCCGGTGCTGGGCATCCGGGGTGTAGACGCGGTAGGTGTTGTCGGCGCGGGTGGCGTCCAGCAGGCCGCGGTCGGTCCAGAAGCGCAGGGTCCGCACCTGCTCGCCCGTGAGAGCGGCCAGTTCACCAAGGAGGTTACGCCCGGGGCCAGTAGGCGATGACCAGCGCGCCCACCAGGGCGAGGGCGGCGCCCCACAGGCTCGGCGCGTCGGGAGCGCGCCCCTCGACGACGCGGCCCCACAGCAGGGAGAAAACGATGAACAGGCCGCCGTAAGCGGCGTAGGTCCGGGCGAAGTCAAAGCTCTGGGGTTGCAGGGTGGGGAGTACGCCGTACAGCACGAGGACAAGTCCGCCGATCAGCCCGACCCACCCCGGGCGGCCCTCGCGCAGCCATAGTCAGACGAGAGGGAACTTCAACAGCCTGATCCTCGGCGCCATGCACCACGCCCACGAATCAACGCGCCCCCCAGACTGGTCGTGTTCTTCCTGTCCTGGGCGTTTGGGGGGACGCCCGGCTCCTGTTCAGAACTCAACTGAAAGTTTGCTCATATGTCAGGACAACCGCCCTGTCCTGGGTGGCTAGCATGGCCCGGTGCCCCACCCCGCCCTGCCTGTTCTCAGTCTGCTTGCCCTCGTCGGTGTAGGCACCTACGCGGCGACGGAGCTGCGCTGGCGTTCACCGGCCTACTGCATCGAACGCCGTGGGCAGCTGTGGAACGGTGAGGCCGGAGTGCTTCCCACGGCTTACCGCCCGCAGTGCCCGGCGTCTGCTTCCTACCGCGCAGAGGTCCGGCGCGGCGAGACGCGGGTCGAACAGTACGTCATCACGGGCTGGCGCCCGGACGAACTCGCGGCGCAGTTCAAGGCTCAGGGGTTTCGTGAGCTCGACGCCGAGCTGATCAACCCCGGACTGTACGAAGCCATCCTCGAGAAGGCCAGTGGCAAGGTCTATTACCTCGCCACCCGCCAGGGTGACACCACCGAGATCACCATCAATGGTGCGCGCTGAAGGAGGACCTATGAACCACCCGCGACGCTTCTTTGCCGCGGCCCTGCTGCTCGCGTCCCTGGGGGCCTGCGCGCCCCAGCAGGACTCCAGCGGGGCCAACACCGCCCCGCCGCTGACCACCTCCACTGGCGTCCGCATCGAGGGCGCGGAACTGCGCGAGGGCCTGTCGGGCGGGGAGGACGGCGTGCTGTACCTCACCCTCACGAACACGGGCGAGACCGAGGTCAAGCTGCTGGGCGGGCGCACCCCCGTCGCCCGGGAGATCGTACCGATGCGGGATCACAGCGCTGGTGGAACCCTGGAGCCCACCCTCGCGCCTGGCGAGGAGCTGGCGTTCAAGCCGGGCGGCCATCACCTGATGCTGATCGACCTGAAGCGGCCCCCGGAGGTCGGCGAAAAGATCGACGTCACCCTGAATTTTGCTCCCGGTGGCGAGGTCACTCTGAATGTCCCCGTGAATGCCTACTGATCCAACCCGTTCCCACAGCAGAGGAGGGATCACAGGACATTCCCCAGAGAGCTGGAGAGAACTGTCCCCTGAAGCTCCTGGCAGCCGCAGCGAGGCTTTCAAAATCCGGGAGACCCAGATCGCTGCCTGGAGCCCTTCGCAACCTTCGAAGCTCAAGGGCCGCTCTGAATGAAACACAAGCTTTACACGAGCCCTCTACCCTCAGCCCCGAGGTGACTGCTATGTATAGAACTCATCTAATGGTCCTCACTGGCATGCTGCTGGGCACCCTCGCCTTGGCTCAACAACCCGGCCGTGCCCCCATCTCCGCGCTCCTCAACGGCGTCAGCCCCCAGCAAGCCCTGAAGCTGGCCAATACCTGGCGGGCTCAGGGGGGCCTGCAAAGCTACGTGACCCCTGAGGCCGTCCACTTCACCTTCCCAGATGGCCAGAAGAAGACCGTCACCCTGCCCAAAGGCCAGATGGTGGTCGCGATTGCGCCGTACATCAACAAGACTCACCCCTGTAAGACGCACTTCACCTCGGGCTGCCAGGGGGAGATGGTCAACACTCCAGTGAAGGTGCACGTCACCACCCGGACGGGCAAGACCGTGCTCCAAAAGACCGTGAGGACCCTCGACAACGGCTTCCTGGAACTGTGGCTCGACCGCGGCCAGCAGTACAAGGTCACGTTGACCGCTCAGGGCAAGACCACCCGGGGAGCCCTCGCCACTCTCCCCGGCAGTGATACCTGCGTCACCACCCTCCAGCTGCGCTGAATCCCAGCCCGTGAGGTCGACCCAACGAGGCTGGACACCCAAGGGTGTCAAAGGGAAAACCTCCACCGTTTGCGGTAGGGGTTTTCCCCTGGTTGGGGTTACGCTCCAGCGGCTGCCGGACGCTCGAAGCGCACCCGGTTCAGCAACAAGGCGTTCACGGTGACGATGATGGTACTGGCGCTCATCAACAGCGCGGCCCATTCCGGGCGCAGCAGGATGCCGTAAGAGGGGTACAGCACGCCCGCCGCGAAGGGAATCGCCAGGACATTGTAGATCGCCGCCCAGAAGAGGTTCTGCTTGATCTTGCCGCGGACCCGCCGGGCGAGGACGATGCTGCCCGCCACGTCCGCCGGATTGTTCTTCACCAGGATCACGTCGGCGGTCTCGACGGCCACATCGGTGCCTGCCCCGATGGCGATGCCCACATCCGCCTGGGCCAGCGCTGGGGCGTCGTTCACACCGTCCCCCACCATGGCGACCTTGCGGCCCTGGCCCTGCAGCTCCTGAACCTTTGCCGCCTTGTCTTCCGGCAGCACCTCCGCGATCACCGTGTCCAGGCCCAGTTCACGCGCCACCGCCTCCGCCGTGCGGCGGTTGTCCCCGGTCAGCATCACGGTCTGGATCCCCGCAGCCTGCAGGGCCCGTACCGCCTGCCGCGCGGTGTCCCGAACCGTGTCTGCCACGGCGATGACGCCCAGCGCCCGGCCATCCGCCGCCGCGAACATGGCGGTCTTTCCATCTGCCGAGAGGAGGTCCACTGCTTCCGGGAGGGTGCCCACATCCACGCCCTCGCGGTCCATCAACTTGCGGTTACCCAGCAGCACCCGGCGGCCCTCTACCGTGGCAACGACCCCGTGCCCGGGCACCGAGTCAAACGCTTCCGGGGGACGCACGTCCAGTCCCCGGTCCCTGGCCCCCGCGACAATCGCCTCCGCCAGAGGATGCTGAGATGGCTGGTCGGCTCGCGCGGCAAGCCGCAGCAATTCCACTTCCTCCACGCCAGGCGCGGGCACCAGGTCGGTGAGCGCGGGCTTGCCTTCTGTCAGCGTGCCGGTCTTGTCAAAAATCACGGTGTCGATGAGGGCGGTGGCCTCCAGGGCGGCCGCGTTCTTGAACAGCACACCCTCCCGCGCGCCCTTGCCGACCCCGACGGTGATGGCGGTGGGTGTGGCGAGCGCGAGCGCATCCGGGCAGGCGATCACGATGGTGGAGACCGCCGCCGTCAGCGCGAAAACCACACTTGCTCCCAGGAGGTACCAGGTCAGGAAGGCAAGGAGGCCTGATCCCAGGGCCACGAACACCAGATACTTCCCGGCCGTGTCGGCCAGGCGCTGCGCGGGAGCCTTGCTGGCCTGCGCGTTTTGCACCATCTGCACGATGCGCGAGAGGGCGGTATCACTTCCGACCGCTGTGGCGCGGAAGGTCAAGGCACCATTCTGATTGACTGTGCCGCCCGTCACCCTGGCTCCCGCCGTCTTCTGGACAGGAATGGGCTCCCCGGTGATCATGCTCTCGTCGACATAACTGCTGCCGGTGACGACGTCCCCGTCCACCGGCACCCGGTCTCCGGGCCGTACAGCGACTTCATCTCCCACGACAACCTGCTCCAGGGGAATCTCCTGCTCCTGCCCATGGCGCACGACCCGGGCGGTCGCGGGGGCGAGCTTCAGGAGAGCTTCGACGGCGCGTCCCGTCGCGAAACGGGAACGCATCTCCAACCAGTGGCCCAGCAGCGACAGGGTGGTCAACATCGCCGCCGCTTCGAAAAACACCTCGTCCGTCCGCAGGAAGAGGGTGGCCCACACCGAGAAGACGTAGGACACCAGGATGCCGGTGGCGATCAGGGTCATCATGTTCGCCTCGCGCCGCTTCAGGGCACGCCAGGCGGCGGAGATGAACGGCCAGCCACCCCACCACACCACCGGCGTGGAGAGAATCAGGCCGAACCAGGCCATCGAGAGGCCAAAGGGTGGCATCGCCGTGAACCCGAAGGTTTCCCCGATCGGGGAGTACAGCACCAGCGGGACCGTCAGAACCAGGCTGATCACGAAGCGGCGCAGCATGTCGTCCACCATGGACGCCCCATGCCCCGCGTGTTCGTCGTGGTTTATCGGTCCAGACGTGTCCTGACCACCACGCGCCATGGCCGCATGGTCATGCCCCGCAGGTCCTGTGCTTGGGCGGTTCTGGCGGGGCGCGGCAGGAGCAGGGTGGTCCTGCGCGTGGTGCTTGTGGCCGATGCCCGGATGACCAGGCTGGGTGGTGGACGGCTCGCAGTCCTTGCAGGTACAGGCGTAGCCCGCGCCATGCAGCTGGCGGCGCAGCTCGGCCTCCTCGATGCGGCCAGGGTCATACCCGAGGTGGGCAACGGCGCGGGTGCGGTCGAGGTGCACGCTCTGCACCCCCGGAATCCGGGCAAGCTTCCGCTCCAGATCCGCGAACTCGGAACCGTCATAGCAATTCTTGAAGGAAACTTCCAGAACTCTGGACAGGCTGGGGCTGCTTCCGGCATGGCCATGGTGGGCCTCGTGTGGTTGGGTCATTTCTTCACTGCCTTTCCGCCTTGGTGCGTGTGAGCCTGGCCGTTGGGCTCGCTCCCGTAGCTGTCCTGTGTTCAAGTTCTGTCAACCATCTGCGAGCAGCCGTTGCAGCTGTGGTCGCTGGTCGGCAAACGTGCCGAAGAAGAACAGATCACCGAGAACCGTGATGGGGGCGATGCGGACGCCGTACCGGATTTTGGCCTCCGTGGCGACAGCGGGGTCGGTGAGGTCCCGCTCGTCGTAGGGAATTCCCTGCCGGTCGAGCCAGACTTTGAGCGCGCGGCAGTCCGGACAGGTGGGCGTGGTGTACAGGGTGAGGGTCGGGGTGGGCATGGTGGCTCCTGGAAAGGGTCGGCTGCACTGTTCTGGGTGAAGCGCTGGCATCCCGGGTGGGCGGGACAAAAAGCCGGACTTTCGCCATGAGACCCCAGGACGGGGGATCAGGGACATGAATGTCCGGGCAACCGTGAGCCCGATACTCGTCCGCATGGAGAGAACCCTCTCCCCGGCAGACCAACCGCGTCTGGGCCGCATTCGTGTGCCTGGGACCGCAAGACCTGTTGTTGACGGTTCTCGATGCTTCACCGCTTCCCCCTCGCCTAACGCTATATCCTCCCCGGGGGGATGTCAAGGATACGAACTGAAAGCTTCCTTGAACACGCACATCAGGGCCTGAATTTTCCATATCCCCCTGGGCAGGTTGATCCCGAAGAATCTCGGTGGCCTGTGTCGCCAGCGCTCCCAGCAGGACGGCACTTGTCGTCGTCGCGGTGGACCCAGCGGCGGACGGGGGACGCTGGAAGAAGGCCGGGAGACCGGTGAAGCCGCCGCCAGCAAAGAGAGTTCCGATCAGGACGCTGGCGCAGAAGACCGTGGAGGCCAGTCCTCTCGTCTTTCGCTTATGCGGATAAGCGAATAATATGAAATATGCGACGCCATGCCCTGGCCATGCCCCCCGACCCGGTGGACCTCGCGCACGTCACCGGCCTGTTTCAGGCACTGGCAGACTCCACCCGCCTTACCCTGTTGCTGGCCCTGACCGACGCGGAGCGGACGGTCACCGACCTGAGCGAGACCCTGCGGCAACCGCAGAGCACGGTCAGCCGCCACCTGGCGACGCTGCGGCACGCCCGGCTGGTTCAGACCCGGCGTGACGGCCCACGTGTGTACTACCGCCTTGCCGACGCCCACCTGACCCACCTGCTGACGGAGGCCTTCAGCCACGCGCAGCACGCGCGTCTCGGCCTCCCCGATCACCCGGCGGCACCTGCCAGAGGGCTGCAGTGAACGCATACGCCACCTTTGCCGCGCTGAGAAATCCCCTGTTCGCCCGGCTCTACGCCGCGCAGACCGTGAGCCAGATCGGTGACGCGCTGACCTGGGTGGGCCTCGCCCTGCTCGCCGTCCAACTCGCCGGACCTGCCCAGGCGCCTGCCATCCTGGCCGTTGCCCTGACGCTGCGTGTGACGGCCTTCGTGCTGCTCAGCCCCCTGGCGGGCGTCCTGGCTGACCGGATGAACCGCCGCACGATGCTCGCTGCCTGCCATTTCGGGCGGATGGTCGTGATCGGCCTGATGGTGTTTGCCGCGGCGGTGTGGCAGGTGTACCTGCTGATGTTTTTGCTCAATGCCCTCACGGCGTTTTTCACTCCCGTCAACCAGGCGACCGTTCCCCTGGTGGTGGGGCGCGGCGAGGCCCGCCCGGCCTTCGCGCTGTCCAGCGCAACCACGGAACTGCTCGGGATCCTCGGCCCGGGTCTGGCGGGTCTGCTCGCCGCGGGGGTGGGCGCACGGGCTCTCTTTGTGGTGGACGCCGCCTCGTTTCTGCTGGCGGGCCTGCTGATTCTCACCTTGCCAGCATTGCGGGCCGAGCGCGGCGAGGTGCAGCGCAGCAAGCTCGACGACGTGCGTGACGGGACGGCGCGGCTCTGGCGGGACCCGCCGGTCCGGTTCGCGCTCCTGATGGAACTGGTCGCGGCCATTGCTGGCGCGCTGATCCTCACCGTGACCGTGGCCCGGATTCAGGGCGGTCTCCAGTTGGGCGACGCGCCGTACGGCTGGGTGATGGCCGCCTATGGCCTGGGGGCGACCCTGGCGTCCCTGGCCGTCGGGGCGGCCGGGAAGCGCATTCCCCTGACGCGGTTTATCGCGCTGGGTGCGTTGATCACCTCCGCGGCGATCCTGCCGGGAGACCTGCTGCCCCTGGGGGGGCTGATGGTGTTCTGGCTGCTGGCTGGCGTGGGGCAGAACTGGGTAAATCTGCCGACGGAGACCCTGCTAGCCGAACGGACCGACGAGGCCGCGCAGGGCCGGGTGTACGGCGCGCATTTCGCATGGAGTCACCTGTGGTGGGCCTTCGCGTATCCGGTCGCGGGTTTCCTCGGCACACGCTTCCCGGACCGGGCATTCCTGTTGGGTGGGCTGCTGTCGCTGCTGGTGCTGGCCGCAGTCTGGGTCACGCACCGCAGGCACATGACCTGATCAGCCGTTGCCCGCCCCCGCTGCTGGCCTGGCAGATGGGTGGAGCGGTCGCCTGCACTCACTCCGGCGGCACAATCGGGTGGGCAGGAAGGGCGGCAACGGCCCCAGCTTCTGAGCGTTAATCAGAACGCGTGATCTCATGGAAGGGCTCGTGTGTCACCCGTTCTGGGAAGCGGCGCAGGGTGTTTGCCAGGGTCAGCCCCTGTGAACGGTGACAGCCCATGGCCCGCAGCTTCTGTGTGATGAACGCCGAGACATCGTGAACGCGGTTCGGCGGCAGATGCAGGGGTGAAGGGGTGTCCAACCACTCACGGTTCAGGGCGTAGTACCAGAGCGTGGGCCGGGTGCCAGCAGGCCGCTCCTCCCAGGCTGTTTTCACCGCCTGATGCGTCGCCACGTGATCCGGGTGCCCGTTCAGGCCATCAGGTGGGAAGGTCAGCACAATCTCCGGCTGATACCGCCTCAGGGCGTCACGCACCACATCGGTGACTTCAGGCAGGTGTGCCGCCACCTGCCCATCTGGATAGTGCTGCTGCTCATGGACGCTGCCCGGATGCGTCAGCAGGCCCAGGGCCTGGAGGCAGGCCTTTAGCTCCGCGCGGCGGAGTTCAGCGAGTTCCTGCCTCGTGTCGCACAGGCCCAGGGTTTTCCCCGCATCGCCCAGGGTGAGGGTGACCACGCCGCAAGGTTCGTCGCGTGCCAAGAATGACAGCAGAGTGCCGCCAGAACCGAAGGTCTCATCGTCAGGGTGAGGCACCATCACAAGGAGCTTCAGGCGGACCATGCGGGCCAGCATACCGGCCCTGGTCTACCTCCCAAGGCGCTCGGTCCCCCAGTCCCAGACCAGCAGGCTTGGCGTCACCGACAGGGGAGTGAGTGATCAGAACGCTCCTGGGAAGGCGGCCTGCGCTACGGAGACGGCCCCCAGGTGGCGGGCGGCCGAACCGGGCACCTTCAGGGCCAGCGGACCCAGCCCCAGGATCTCCCTCCAGGTGCCCAGGGGAGAGCGTCAGGGTCAGCCATCGATTGCCTGAAAGCTCGCTGCCGCCGTAGTCACCCTGGCCGGATTGCGGCCTCCTCCCCAATAGGCGCAGAGGAGAGACGTCCTACACTGCGCGGGTGCGTCTTCCCCTGCTCGTTTCCGGCCTGACCGTCCTGCTGGGCACTTCAGCCGTCGCCGTCCCCCGGGTGGGCACGCACGCCGGCTTCACCCGCGTGGTGTTCACGCTGCCCAAGACCACCACCGCCAGCATGAAGGTCTCCGGACAAACCGCGACCGTGAGCCTGGGGCTGTCCCTCCCGGCGGAACAGGGTTCCCTGAACGCGCTGGGCATCACCGGGTATGCCGTCACGGGCCGCATGGTGACCCTCACGTTGGCCAAGGGACATGCGCAGGCGAAGGCTAGCGTGCTGCCAGCAACGAGTGGCCAACCCGCCAGGCTGGTGATCGACGTTCCGACCGGTACCGCGGCCGCCCGCGTGCCCGCCCGCCCGGCGGCATCCCCCACGGCGGTGGTCACCCGGCCCGTTAGCCGTCAGGCGGCCCGACCACGTGTGGTCCTGGATCCTGGGCATGGGGGGAACGATTCCGGTATGGCCAGCGCCTGGGTGCGCGAGGCGGACGTCAACCTCGCGGTGTCGTTGCTGGTCCGCCAGGAACTGGTCAAACGCGGAGTGGACGTGGTGATGACCCGCAGTTCCGACCGGCATCTCAATGCGGACAAACGCACTGACCTGGACCTGCGCTCACGGCTGGCCACCACCGGCACGGTCAGTGCGTTTGTCCGCATCCACACCAACGCGTCCGGCCCGGGGGTGCAGGGCATCGAGACGTTTTACTTCGGGCAGCCGCTGGCCGGGCAGGGACGCAGCACGGCTGTCTTCGAGAACGGCGGCGGCGCGGTTGGCGAGGCCCTCACCCGCAGCATGACCAACAGCGCTCAGGGCATGCTGGGAGACCTGCTCGCGCAGGCGAAGCTGTCCTTCTCCCGGCAGCTCGCGCAGCAGGTGCAGTCCAACCTGATCCGCGCGACAGGTGCCGTGAGCCGCGGCGTCCGCACGGACGCGTTCTATGTGATCAGTAATCCCACGACGCCCGCCGTCCTGATCGAGCTGGGGTTCGGCTCACACCCGGTCGAAGGTCCGAAGCTCGCGCAGCCCGTGTACCGGCAGCGTCTTGCCGGAGCCATTTCCAAAGCGCTCCTCGCGTTCCTGAACATCAAGTAGATGCCACGCCCTCACACCATGATGAGGGCGTGGCTCCCAGGAAACAGTTGCGGTTCAGCAGACCAAGTTGCTGAACCGTGCGGGCTCGGTGGCACCGGGCTGAGCGAAGCCGACCGACAAGGCGAGCACTGCCAGCCCGGAATCAGTGGGTTCAGGCGCTCAGGCTCCCCAGGAGCTGCTGGCAGGCTTGCTCACAGCGGCGGCAACTTTCGGCGCAGACGGCACAGTGCTGCATGTTCATCTCGCGGGCGTGCATTTCACACTCCTGGCCGCACGCCTGACAGGCCGCGAGGCACGCCTGAAGCTGAGCGCGCATGACGCCTGGGTTGGACTGGGTGAGCCGCGAGAGAATCCGGCCAGTCGTGCCACAGATGTCGGCGCAGTCGAGATTGAGGCGGATACAGCTCACCAAGTGCATCAGGTGCTCGCGCTCACCCAGGCAGGCGTCAGCGCAGGCGGTACACACCTGCGCACAGTCGAAACAAGCGGCGATACACTCCGCCAAAGTGCCCTGATCGAACAAGGTTTGAGGCTGAGGGTGGGTTTGCAGCATGTCCTGAATGTGTTGCGTCATGGTGGGCCTCCGTAGGATCGGAAAGGTGGGCGAACGGGCCAGCGGGCGTCGGTCAGCCTTCCTCCTGAAGGGGCGCACGAGGCAGAAGCGTCGGAACCCCAGTCGCCGCCGCCCGACCACGTGAGCCGGATGCACCGCGGCCGTGGTCTTCACAGTGTCAGGCTCCTGTAAAGATTCCCTGAGAACGCCCTTGTGGCAGGGGTCATGTGGACGCCAATGAAGAGCAACCCTCAAGTGCATGGCACCGCCCGGCGGGCTTAACACAACGGCAACATTCCGCCGATACCCTGAAACGCGTGAAGTTTTCCCGGACCCTCCTGCTCGGCACCCTGTTCCTCGCTCCAGTGGCTGCGGCGGCACCTTACGCGCAGCAGACCAGCTTCGGTAAGCCCTCGCCCCTGATTCAGGCGGCTCAGGCGCAGACGAGCGTTCCGGCCAGCTGGCTTCCCCTCCCGCCAAGCCGCGGGGGCCGTCTGGAAGGCCCGGTCGTGGACGTCGCCCCGTTCAACGAGCTGATTCCCAGCTGGAATGTCACCGGCCCGGCCTCCAGTGCCGTCACCGTGGAGGTCCGGGTGCGGCGACCGGATGGCCGCTGGACACCGTATTTCGGGTTCGGAACGTGGAGTGCGGCCGGGACCCGGGCGAGCGCCCGCGTTATCCGCACGGCAGACGGGACGGTCAACACCGACACGCTGACGTTGCCGTTCCGCGCCACGGCCTTCCAGTACCGGGCGACGCTCGGTTCCGGCCTGAGCGCACAGCTGCTGTCCTTCAACACGGCGGACACCGCCCTGCGGTTCCGCGGTCAGGGAGCGGCGGGCCAGCCGGGCGCCTGGAACAAGGTGCTGATGGTGCCGGGCCTTTCCCAGATGATCTACCCGAACGGCGGGCCCATCTGGTGCAGTCCGACGAGCGTCAGCATGATCCTGGGGTTCTGGAAGCGGCCCGTCCGCGTGCCGGACGCGGCCAAGGCCACGTACGACCGGACGTACGACGGTTTCGGCAACTGGCCGTTCAACACGGCGTACGCGGCCACGCAGGGGTTGCAGGCCATGGTGACGCGCCTGGGCAGTCTGCGGGACGCCGAAGCGTACCTTCAGCGCGGCCTTCCGCTGGCGCTCAGCCTCCGCTTCAAGGCGGGCGAGCTGCCCGGAGGCCCCCTCTCGTGGTCGAACGGACACCTGCTGGTCCTCACCGGATTCGACGCCCAGGGCAATCCGGTCGTGAATGACCCCGCGGCCAAGAACGACGCTGGCGTCAAGCGCACCTACCCGCGCGCCGTCTTCGAGCGGTTGTGGCTGAACCACGCGGGTGGTATGGCGTACGTGATGGCCCCCCGTCCATGACGACTCACGCGAAAGGTCCAACAAGCATGCCTGACCTGCTCCGGTTCACCCTGCTCCTCGCCTGCCTGAGTGGCGCCGCCCTGGCGCAGGCCCAGCCATACAGCAAAGAGCCCCTGTCGATCGAGCGCATGCGGGCCCGCTCGTACCCCGGCAGCACCCTGACGACCCGGCAGACGCTCTCGCCCGGCGCAACCTACGCCCGGCGTGTCGTGTCGTACCAGTCGGAAGGGTTGCGCATTGAGGCGCTGCTGACCGTGCCCAGCGGGACACCGCCTAAAGGCGGCTGGCCAGCCATCGTGTTCAACCACGGCTACATTCCCCCCCAGCAGTACCGCACCACGGAGCGGTACGTCGCGTACGTGGACGCGTTCGCGCGCGCCGGGTTCGTCGTCCTGAAGCCCGACTACCGCGGCCACGGGAATTCCCAGGGCAGGCCAGCAGGGACGGCGTACTGGTCCCCCGAGTACACCACCGACGTCCTGAACGCCTTCTCGTCCCTGCGGAAGCTGGGGAGCGTGAACCCCGCGCGGATCGGCATGTGGGGCCACTCGATGGGCGGGCACATCACCCTGCGCGCCATGGTCATCAACCCGCAGATCAAGGCCGGCAACATCTGGGCGGGCGTCGTCGGTCCGTACGACCTGATTTTCAAAGATTTGCCCCGCTGGGGGAGCGGTGCGGCCAGCACGGACCCGCGCGCGCAGATGCTCGCGAAGTACGGCACGCCCGCCCAAAGCCCTGCCCTGTACCGGGCGATTTCTCCCAACTCCTTTCTCGCGGACCTTGGGGGGCGCCCCGTGCAACTGCATCACGGCACGGGGGACACGCACGTCCCTGTCTCGTTCTCGCAGGCGCTCGCAAGTGGACTCAAGACCGCCGGGCAGCCCCACACCCTCTTCACCTACCCGGGAGACGACCACAATCTCAGCCGGAATCTGGGTGTGGCGCTCAAACGGTCCGTGGAATTTTTCAAGAAAAGCCTTTGATGCGGCAGGTGCCGTGCGGCGTCCCGCAGTCAGGAACCAACATGAACCACACCGTCATTCCCCTGCAGCGGCTGTCTACCCGCGCCATTGCTCGTTCGTGCCGCGGCCTGCTCCTGGTGGCCGCGCTTCTGGCAGGCACCGCTGACGCTTACACCGTCAGACCGGGCGATACCCTGTACCGTCTCGCGCAGGCCCACGGCACGACCGTCACGGAACTCGTGCGGCTGAACGGTTTGACCGGCACGGGCCTCGAGGTCGGCCAGGTCCTTCAGCTGCCGGGCGAGGGCCCGGTCGTGGGGACCGCTGCTTCCGCGCCGACCACTCCGGCCGACCTGTCCTCCCGGATCAGTGGGGTGACAGTCAGCGCGCCCGTGACGCTGCGGATGGGCGACGCGTTCGTCCTGCGCCTGAGTGGCCCCAGGGCCGGGCAGGCGACTGTGCGTTTCCCCAGCGAAGTGGGTGAGGACGTCCGCCTGCCCGGTGAGCGCTTGAGCCCCGTCGCCGTGGGAAGCGAGTACCTGGTGCTGGGGCGCGCCGTTCTCGGCAAAAGCACGCCCCTGGAGTATGAAGTTCAGGTGGGTGAGGAAGTGGTGGGGGGCTGGATTCCCATCACCGGGCTGGCGCAGCCTCTCCAACGGCTGAACCTGCCGCGCAGCGTCGCGAGCAAGCTTGAAGACCCGGCCCGGAAGGCGGAGGACGCCGCGGTCGAGCAGGCATACGCCCGGCGGACCGCCCAGGCGTGGTCGCAGCCCTTTCAACCGGCGGCGAAGGTGCAGGCGCAAAGCAGCGCGTTCGGGCAGCCGCGGACGTATGTGGCTGGCGGGCCAGTCGGGTACCACTACGGCACGGATTACCTGGCGCCCGCAGGGACTCCCGTGACGGCCGTCAATGCCGGGACGGTCGTCGTGGCGGGTATGTACCCGGTGCGCGGGGGCCTGGTCGTGATTGATCACGGAGCGGGAGTGACCAGCCTGTACTTCCATCAGCGTGCAGTGACGGTCAAAGTCGGGCAGCAGGTTACGCGCGGGCAGAAGGTCGGGGAGGTCGGCAGCACCGGGCTCAGTACCGGGGCGCACCTGCACCTCGAGATGCGGGTGCGTGGTGAGGGCACGGACCCGGCCGGGTGGATGAACCGTCTCTGGCCGAAATAGACAGCGGCTCCAGAGCGGGCCACCATCGCTGAACCACCTGTGGTGAGGCCGTGCTGACCACGAATATCTGCGGGATAGCGGCCGTCGGCATCGCTGGTTGGCTGGCATATTTGGAACTCATAAAATTCCCCTTCCCCTCGTAGGGGATCAGATCAACGTGCAGGGCGTCGTTTCGTGCTCTCAGGTAGGGGGGGGGTCCAGCATGCGATCGCTCGCGAGCCTGCCTAGCGCAGCGGGCTGACTGACGCTTGTCGTCCTGCACTGTATTTTTCCAACTGGGTGATCGCTTGCATTCCCCAGCGATGAGGATTATGGTGATACCCACCCGGGGGGATTGAATTTAAGGTCTGGCATGCTCAGCGCGTGTCCGGGGCAGGTTGTGTCACACCATTCGTCGTGCTCGCATGACCACCGGTGGAAAACCGGTGTGGGAGGTCACCTATGAGACGGAGCCCAGTTGCCCGCTTTCTCACTGCTGCCCTGGCAGTTGCCCTCACGACCACCGCGCATGCTGGACACACCGGGAAGCGCATCGTGCTGGCGATTCCTCAGGACGAGGGCGAACTCTCGCCGTTCACGTACGTCACCGGCTACCCCGGATACAACCTGATGAGCCTGGTGTACGACACGTTGTTCGTCAATGACCTTAACGACGTGCCCCGGCCGTGGCTGGTCGAGTCGTACTCGGTGAAGGACGGGAAGGTCTGGACGCTGAAGTTAAAAGACGGCGTCAAGTGGCACGATGGTCGACCGCTGACCAGCGCGGATGTCAAGTTCAGCTTCGAGTACTACAAGAAGTACCCGGTCGTGGGCCGCTTCGCCTCGGCGGTGCGCCCCATCACCAGCATCCGCACCCCGGACGCACGCACGGTGATCATCACCCTCGAGCAGCCGGGCGCCAATTTCCTCCTCCAGCCTCTCGCGGACGCGCCCATCCTGCCCAGACACATCTGGGAGAGCGTCACCGCTCCGAAGACATTCAAGAACGTCATCGGCTCCGGACCTTACAAACTCGTCGACCACAAGACCGACCAGTCCTACCGTTTAACGGAGAATGCGGATTACTTCGCCGCCAAGCCCGGTGCCGATGAGGTGGTCCTGGCGGTCATTCCGGACCCAACCTCCATGTTCCAGGCGCTCCAGGCCGGGCAGATCAACGCCGCCGCGCGTGAAGTGCCGCCGGAACTCATTCAACGGTTCGCCGGGAACGCCCGCCTGAAGACCCTGCGGGGCCCCAGCTACACGAGTACGCTCTTGCAGTTCAACACCACCACCGCGCCATTTAACAACGTGGGGTTCCGGCGGGTGGTTGCCGGACTGGTCAACAACAAGGCGCTGGTCGAAACGATCCTCCTGGGCAACGGCACTCCCGGCACCGCAGGCTTCGTGCATCCAGACAGTCCCTTCTTCAGCAAAGCGGCCCCGGCCTACCCGAAAATGACGCTGGCGCAGGCGAACAGGGCGCTGGATACCCTCGGCTTCAAGCTCAACCGCGCCGGGGTCCGGATGGGAAGAGATGGCAAACCCCTGGACCTGACCTTTCTGGTCGCCTCCAACAACCCGCAGCGGATTCGCGCGGCGGAGATCATCGCCTCGCAGCTGCGCCCGACGGGCATCCGGCTCACCATCAAGTCGCTGGATCCCACGACGGTTCAGCAGGCGCTGTGGCCCGATTTCGATGTCGCGAAAGGCCGCAATTTCGACGTGGCCATGTGGGGCTGGTCGGCGCCCGTTCAATCGCAGCTCAACCTGGCGGGACTGTTCCACTCGAACCCCGTGATCGGCACCTTGAACGTCGGTGGGTACCGGAACAAGACGGTGGACACCTTGACCACGCGCATGCTGACGACGGTGGATGCCAATGCCCGCGAGACGCTCGCCGCACGCGTTCAGGAGATCATTGCCAAGGACCTGCCGTTCCTGACGCTGTGGTACCCCGACACGGTGTACGCCTTTGACGCGAATGCGTACGACGGCTGGAAGTTCCAGAAGGGGCAGGGCATCATCAACAAGCGTTCGTTCTTGAGGTAAGGGGACGTCATGCTGGAGCGGGTTGGACAGTACGTTCTCGTGTTGATCGCCGCGGTGTCCCTCAACTTCTTCCTGCCGCGTGCCATGCCCGGTTCTCCCTTGCAGTTTCTCGCGGGCGAGGACGTGGCCCTGTTGCCCGCCGAAGACCGCCAGGCGTTGCTCGCCCGCACGGGCCTCGATCAGCCGCTGATGGTGCAGTACGGGAAGTACGTGGGGTCGCTCGCGCGCGGGGACCTGGGCTACTCGTATCAGGCGAACAAGCCCGTCTTGACCATGCTGCTGGAACGGCTGCCGTGGACCCTGCTGCTTACCGGCTCGGCGCTCCTGCTCTCGACCGTCTTCGGCGTGATCGTCGGGGCGCTGGCCGCCTGGCGCCGCAACGGCTGGCTGGACCACGCCACCCTCACGTCCTCGATCTTGCTCGACTCCGTGCCCTCCTTTTGGCTGGGCATGATGCTCGTCGCTTTTTTTGCCGTGCAGTGGCCGCTGTTCCCGGTCTTCGGCGCGCGGACGCCCTGGTCGAGTCTGACGGGTTGGGCCAATGTCATGGACATCGCCCGGCACCTGGTGTTGCCAGTCGTGACCCTCACGCTGGTGAGCTTGTCCGGGACGTTCCTGGTGATGCGGTACGCGATGCTGTCGGTGCTGGGCGAGGATTACATCCGCACGGCCCGTGCCAAAGGCGTCAGCGAACGCCAGGTGCTGTACAAGCACGCACTTCGGAACGCGTCCATGCCGGTGTTCACGGTGTTCATGTTGAATCTCGGGACCCTGGTGGGGGGGGCCGTCGTGATTGAGACGGTCTTCGCCTTCCCTGGTCTCGGACGGATGCTGTTCGAGGCGGCCAGCAACCGCGATTACCCGCTGTTACAGGGAGCTTTCCTGATGGTCACCCTCTCCATTCTTGCGGGGAACATTCTGGCTGACCTGGTCTACCCGCTGCTCGATCCCCGTGTCCGGGTGCAACGTGGCTAGTTCTTCGGCGCCTGTCCTGACCTCACGCGCCGATCCACCGCCCGCCGCTGGCCTGAGAGCTGCCGTGTCGATGCTGCTCTCCACCTGGATGGGCCGAACCGGGCTGGCCCTGCTGCTGTTCTTGCTGTTCCTCGCGGGTGCGGGTCCCTGGATCGCCCCCTACGACGCGGCCGCGCAAACCGGCGCACCGTTCTCCGCGCCCAGTGCCGCGCACTGGCTGGGAACCAACGACATCGGGCAGGACATCCTGTCGGAGTTGATCGTCGGCACGCGCGTGTCGCTCAGCATCGGCTTTACCGCAGCGGCGCTCGCCATCGTGATCGGCACCCTGGTGGGGGTCATCGCGGGCTTTCTGGGAGGCCGTACCGACGCGACACTCATGCGCCTGGTCGATGTCGTGCTGGTGCTGCCGTTCATTCCGTTGATGATCGTCCTGGCCGCCTTTTTCGGCGCGAGCGCCGGAAACCTGATCATCGCCATTTCGCTGCTGATCTGGGCACGTCCCGCCCGCGTCATCCGCTCCAGCGCCCTGGGTATCCGGAACCTGACGTACGTCGAGGGGGCGCAGGCACTCGGCGCGTCGAACCTGCACATCCTCTGGAAACACGTGCTGCCGGGCGTCCTGCCCATTGCCGTCTCGCAGTTCATTCTGGCCGCGTCCAGCAGCATCCTGATCGAGGCGTCCCTGGCCTTCCTGGGCCTGGGCGACCCGATCCGCAAAAGCTGGGGGACCGTGCTGTACTACGCGCAGATCCGTGGAGCGTTTCTCAATGGTTCGTGGCCATGGTGGGTCGTGCCTCCCGGTGTGCTGATCTCCATGGCGGTGCTCGGTTTCGCCCTGACGGGCCGTGCCGTCGAAGCGGCGTTGTTTCCCCGCCTTCAACAGCGTCAGTAAAGGAGCCTCATGCCCAGAACCATTCTGATGCTGGCCACCTTCGGTCTCGAGATCGTGGAAGTGGGCGGAACCCTGGCCAAACACGTGGCCGCCGGAGACACCGTGCATGCTGCGGTGACGCTGGCCCGCCCCGAGTCGCGGGCCGGTATTGAGGCCGCTGCGCGCGTCCTGGGCGTTTCATCGGTCCAGTTTCTGGACTTCACCGCCGGGGAGGTGAGCCTGGACCTGCCGTCCAAGATCTCCCTGGTGAGCTTGTTGCGCGAACTTCGCCCGGACATCCTGATCACGCAGGAACCGGAACATTCGTACCAGGATCTGGATCCGGACCGCCGTGTGGCGATGCTGCTCTACCTCGAGGCTGCGGCCATCGCGGGCCGCAGCTGGCGACAGGAGGAATGCGGCGGGCACCCCCCACACCTGATTCCCTCCGTGTACTTCATGACGCCCCTGCACCCCAACTGCGTGGTGGAGATTGGCAGCACGTTCGCCCTCAAACAACAGGCCATGAACGTTCTGGAGAGTCAGATGCGCTTCACGGCACAGATGCTGCGTACCCGGCTGGACGCAGGCGCCCTCCAGCACATCGTTCCAGGCGGGGAGGTGAGCGACGACGACCTGGAACTCGGACGGGCCCTGCATCTGGAAATGAACAAGGCCGACGCCCTGAGTCACGGTCTGCTGAGCCACAGCGGGGCCACGCTGGCCGAGGCCTTCCGGCACATGAATCCTTTTCGACTGGAGGCTCTGCTGTGAGACGCGACCGGTTTTTCGGGCAGGGCCGTCTCCAAGGTCACCTGACCCCCTGTGCTGCGGGCGCCGTCCCTTGCCTGGGCCTGGCGGCCAGCCGATGACCCCCACCACGAAAGACAGCCTTTGCCTGCATGGGGAACACACCTTGTGCATGCCCGAGTCCAGCCGCAAGGCGGCCCGGCGGCGCCTCGCCATCGCCCACGGCCACCTGGAAAGCATTCAGAGGATGTTGGAAGACCCGAACGTGTACTGCGTGGATGTCCTCAAACAGCTCAAGGCTGTGCAGGGCGCCCTGGCCGGGACCGGTGAGGTGGTCTTGCGGGGCCACCTGGAAGCCCACGTGGCCACTGCGGAGTCCAGGGGTGACACCTCGGAAATCGTGAACGAGCTGATGCACGCCCTGAAATACACTTGAAACGACCTGACGGCCTTCACGTGGAGGGGCTCCTCAGGCTCCCCCTGGGGTGGAATCCAAACAGCGGTCTACCAGGAAGGTAGACCGCTGCCGTGACGCTCTGGCGCTCAGGTATACTTAAGCGCTTCCATCAATTCTTCGACGATCTCGACGCTGTCCCCGCGCGTGGAGGCGGTGGCGACGTGGGCTTCCAGGTGACCCCGCAGCACGACCTCGCCTGCCCCGGACAGCGCCCCTTGCACGGCTTTGAGCTGCCGGAGCACGTCGACACAGTACGCGTCATCCTTGTCCAGCATGGTGACGATGCTGTCCAGGTGACCCCGGGCAATCTTCAGCCGCCGCGCCGCGCGTTTGCGGGCGTCCTCGGGCATGCACAGGTGGCCCGGCGCCGCCGTGTGGCAGGCAGCGGGATCAGCTTTCGCGGCCGTCACTTTAGCCGCGGACCTGGGCGCCGTAGCCTTCTTCCGTGACGGCGGCGATGAGGGCCTGAGGATCCGCCTCTCCCTGGACGCTGGCCGTGCCGCCTTGCAGGTCCACGCGGACGTCCTGCACGCCGGGAACACTCTTGAGCGCGTTCTTGACGGCCGTCTCGCAGTGGCCGCAGGTCATTCCGTTGACAGTCAGTTCGGTGGTCATGGGTCAAGCCTAAACCCTGGAGGGGGGGATGTCAAGCATATAACACTGCATTGGTCGGCGGATTTTGCCTATAGTGCCGACAGGAAGGGTTGTCACCGGGGGGTTCCTGACGTATGCTTCTGTTATACCCCCTGGAGGGGGATAGGAGAAGCCATGAGCAAAACAGTGGAGCTGGGCGTGCAGGGCATGACCTGTGCCAGTTGCGTGGGGCGCGTCGAGCGGGGCCTGAAGAAGGTGACGGGTGTCGAGACCGCCACCGTGAATCTGGCCACCGAGCGCGCCACCGTCACCTACGACCCGCAGCAGACGGACCCGCAGGCCCTCCTCGCGAAGGTCAAGGATATTGGTTACGAGCCGCTGGTGGGCGAGGCTGACCTGAGCATTCAGGGCATGACCTGCGCGAGTTGCGTGGGCCGGGTCGAGCGCGCCCTGCGCAAAGTCGACGGCGTCCTGGACGCCACCGTGAACCTGGCCACCGAGCGCGCTTCCGTCCGTTACCTGCCGTCGGCCGTGAGCGTGGGCCAGCTCAAGGCCGTGGTGACCGCCGCGGGGTACGAAGTCCTGGACACCGGGGCGGGAGCGGACCGCAGCGACCAAGAACGTGAGGCCCGCGAGCAGGAAGTCCGGTCGCTGCGCCGGGCCGTGACCTTCAGCGCCATCTTCGCCATTCCCCTGGCCATCCTGGCGATGGTCCCGATGCTCGTGCCCGCTGTGAACGACTGGCTAATGGGAACTTTCGGACACGGGGTCATGACCACCCTGAACTGGGTCATGCTCGCCCTCGCCGTGCCTGTGCAGTTCGGCCCCGGGATGCGCTTCTACCGCCTGGGCTGGAAGGCGCTGAAAAACCGCTCCCCCGACATGAACTCCCTGGTGATGATCGGCACCTCGGCGGCCTTCTTCTACTCGTTGGTCGTCACGCTCGCGCCGCAGGTCTTTCCCGAAGGCACCGCGCACGTGTACTACGAGGCGGCCGCCGTTGTGATCACCCTGATCCTGCTGGGCAAGTACTTCGAGGCCATCGCCAAGGGACGAAGCAGCGAGGCGATGAAGAAGCTGCTGAGCCTCCAGGCGAAAACGGCGCGGGTGGTCCGGGGCGGCCAGGAACTCGAGCTGCCCACCGACGAGGTGCTGATCGGCGACCTGATCTCCGTCCGTCCCGGCGATAAGATCCCCGTCGACGGCGAGGTCACCCTGGGCAACTCCTTCGTGGACGAGAGCATGATTACCGGCGAACCGATCCCCGTCGCCAAGCAGACCGGCGCGGCGGTCGTCGGCGGCACCATTAACCAGAACGGCGCCTTTCAGTTCAAGGCGACCCGGATCGGGGCGGATACGGCTCTCGCGCAGATCATCAAGCTGGTGGAGAGCGCCCAGGGCAGCAAGCCCCCCATCCAGGGCCTCGCGGACCGGGTCGTCTCGGTCTTCGTCCCGGTCGTCATCGGCATCGCCGCCCTGACCTTTCTGATCTGGATGCTGCTCGGCGGGAGCACCGCCCTCTCGTTCGCCCTGGTCACGACCGTCGCGGTGCTGATCATCGCCTGCCCCTGCGCGATGGGGCTCGCCACGCCGACCAGCATCATGGTGGGCACCGGCAAAGCGGCGGAACTGGGCGTGCTGTTTCGCAGCGGCACGGCGCTGGAGGGCCTCCAGGGCGTGAACGTGGTCGCCGTGGACAAGACCGGCACCCTGACCAAGGGCAAGCCGGAACTGACGGACCTGGTGACCGCCCCCGGCTTCGACCGGACCGAGGTGCTGAAGCTGGTCGCGGCCGCCGAAGAGCAGAGCGAACACCCCATCGCCCGGGCCATCGTGGACGCGGCGAAGAGGGAGGGCATGGCCATCCTCCCCCTGGAGAGCTTCGAGGCGGTGCCCGGCTACGGCCTGGAGGCGCGCGTGGAAGGCCGCCTGGTGCAGGTCGGCGCCGACCGCTACATGCACAGGCTCGGGCTGAACGTGGGCGAGTTCGCCGCGCAGGCCGAACGGCTCGGAGACGAGGGCAAGAGTCCGCTGTACGCGGCCATTGACAGTCAACTCGCCGCCGTGATCGCCGTGGCCGACCCGATCAAGGAGGGCAGCCCCGAGGCGGTTCAGGTGCTGCACCGCCAGGGCCTCAAGGTCGCCATGATCACCGGGGACAATGCCCGGACCGCGAACGCTATCGCCCGCCAGCTCGGCATCGACGAGGTGCTCGCCGAGGTGCTGCCCAGCGGGAAGAGTGACGCCGTGAAGGCGTTGCAGGCCAAGGGGCAGAAGGTGGCTTTCGTGGGAGACGGCATCAACGACGCGCCCGCCCTCGCCCAGGCCGATGTGGGCCTCGCCATCGGCACCGGCACCGACGTGGCCGTCGAGACCGCCGACGTGATCCTGATGTCGGGCGACCTGCGCGGCGTGCCCAATGCCTACGCGCTCTCACGTGCCACCCTGCGGAACATCAAGCTCAACCTGTTCTGGGCCTTCGCGTACAACATCGTGTTGATTCCGGTCGCGGCGGGCGTGCTGTACCCGGCCTTCGGTTGGCTGCTCAGCCCGGTGCTCGCCGCCGCCGCGATGGGCTTTTCCAGCGTCTTCGTGCTGACCAACGCCCTGAGATTACGCGGGTTCAAGCCACCCGTTCGCCCGCAGCCGGTTTCCGTGGCTCCCCAGCGGCCGCTGCTCGATGCCCGCGTCTGACTGTGATCAAGTGGGCGCCTACACTTTTCCTCACAGGAGTTTTCCCATGACCAAACTGACTGTTGGACCCTGGATCGCCGCCCAGAAGCTTCCTCACCGTGACGTCTCGCGCAACCGCCCCGCCTTCCTGGAACGCACCCGGGTGCGGCAGGATACGCAGTCAGTCGCTGGCTTTCCCCTGGTGGGTCTGGGAGGCAGCTGCGGGAAGCCGTGCTTCGCCTTGCCTTACGTGCTCACGTGGACCGAAGAAAACACCCAGCAGCTTGAGGAGGTAGCGGCCGAGTTCGGGTGCTATGTCGAGTACGGCGTGTACCCCCACTTGAAGCTGCGCGAGAACGATCAGGAGGTGGCCGCGGTGCAGGACTGGACGACGTCCGCCACCGTGTACTTGCGCCCCGGGTACGATCGGGCCGAGGAACTGCTGGTTCGGCTCGCCGACACGCTGAACCCGGCTTCCTCCTGAGGCGAGCGTTCTCGGAACCCGGGCGGCCGAGGACTCCTCGGCCGCCCTTCTTGTTCCTGGACCTGCCCCGCTTTTGCCGTTCTTCCGCTCATTGCATGCACCGGGTCGCCTACGGATCTGATGCTCGCTTGATCTTACTCACGACGTCCTCGGTCGGCCCGTTGCTCGGGCGCAGGGTCATGGTGGCCAAGAGCGCCTCTTGCTCCCCACAGGACTGGTCGCCAGCGTTTGGGGAGCAGGCAAGCCGTAGGAAGTTGACTGGCTCCACCCGCCCATCAAAGCGTGAAACGCGGTGAGGCTCGCCCGGCAGGATGGCTGGCAATCGCTGCCAGGGAAGAAGGGGGAGAGTACACCAGGAACGGCTTCCTTCTGGGGCGAGCCGGGCAGGACGTGGGCGGTCCTCTGCCCGCGCCAAGGTTCAGGGTGCTGAGGGGGCCGCGCCACCTCTCATACCGGGCATCGTCTCGTGATCCATACCGGGCATGGGAGGCAGACTGGGGTCCATCGCAGGAGTGGTGATCAGGCCGCGGTCCGACATCGAGTTGGCCAGCCAGGCCGCACCCAGGACTGCCGCCAGCACAAGGAGGGCGCCCAGCCAGAAGCCGGACCTCCCACGGCGAGACGGTGAGGGCGTCACCGGGATACCCGGCTGGGAGGAGGACGAACGGAAGAGACAGCGGATGTGGGTATAGGCATGGGGGAGACCCTCCGCCGGAAGCTTAGGCAGGGGCTGTTAGGTCCGTGTAAAGGTCTTTTGATTGCACCTGAACTCGACTCCTGTGCCGTGCAGCCCATGAGCGACCACCTGGCCTCCCGCGCCTGACGAGCCGGGCCTATACCCAGCTCAACGACGTGGACCGGGTGGTGGCGGACGTGCGGCAGGTGATGCGGTGACGTGGACGCTTCGGCGTTCCTGGAAGGCTGGACGGCTCGTGCTCGCCGCTGCGGTGGCCGGGCTGGCGGTCCTGGGCGTGGGGCTGGGTTCACGGTAGAGCGCCGATGGCAGGGCGAGGTGTACTGCATCGAGCGGCCGGGCACGCTGTGGAACGGCCTGGCGCCGCTGCCAAGCGGTCTGACGCCGGAGTGTCCGACCTACAGCCGGGCCTACCGGCAGGAGGTTCGCCAGGGGCTTGCCCGCATCGAGCAGTACCGGCTGTCCGGCTGGCAACCGAAGGCCCTGCTCGATCCGTTCAAGCGGGCGGGCTACTGGCAACTTAATGACCCGTTGCCGAGCAACTACTCGGCCTTCTTGAGCTGGGAAAGCGACGTAGTGCAGTACCTCGCCACCCGGGAGGAGGGCACCACGCTCATCGCCATCAGCGGTCGGCCGTGAGGTTGTTCTCTCCTGGACGTTCAAATGGGGACAGGAGAGGAGGTTGAGAGCGCCTTGGCGTTTCTTCCGTGCCGCTGCTGGCGCGATCCCTCTACCCCAGCACCACGGCTTCTCCGTTAACGACAATGAAACGATCTGCCCTCCTCCCTCGGGGCGAACTCCTCTCGCGCCTACACCTGTACTTCTGTACAGACTTGCTTCCGACATTGCTACAGTCAGGTATGCCCCGTCTCGCCCTCCTCGCGCTGATCACCCTGTGCATCGTCCTCGACCTCGCCCTCAAAAGCTGGGCTCGCGCGGAGTTGCCCGGGGAGGTGCGGCCCTGGCTCCCCGGCGTCCTCGACCTGACCCTGACCTACAACACCGGCGCGGCGTGGAGCCTGCTGTCCGGCGCCGCCCTGCCCCTCGCCCTGGTGCGTGGGGCGGTGGGGCTGGGCCTGGTCGTCTTCCTGCTGCGGCGCCCCCGGCCCACCGGGCAGGCCCTCGCGCTCAGCCTGATCGCCGGGGGGGCCCTCGGCAACGCCCTCGACGGCCTGAGCGCCGGGCGCGTGACGGACATGCTGGCCTCACCGGCGCTGTCGGCGGTCACCCGCGCCCTGGGACAGGGCGACTTCCCGGTGTTCAACCTCGCGGACGTCTGGGTGGTCGGGGGGGTGCTGCTCCTGCTGCTCAGCGAGTGGGTTCGGGCGCGCCGCACCCGCGGCGTGGTGCCCGCATGACGGGGCCTGCGCGCGGAACCTTCCCGCCTGGCCCCCCGGACGGCGGGCGGGCCCCATCCGAGGTCGAGGATCAGCGGCTGGCCCGGCTGGGAGGCGCTGGCGCCCTGCTGGCGGGTCTGCTGTTCCTGCTCTCCCTGGTTTACGTGTATGGCGTCCTGGCCCAGGCCGGGCTGGACGTTGAGATGTTCGACGATCAGGCGCGGCTGCTGCCCTGGGTGGCCGAGCACGCCCGCGCCTACACCGGCCTGTGGTGGCTGACCCTGCTCTCCACCCTGGCCCTGCTGCCCGCACCGCTGGCGCTGCATGACCGGCTGCGATATGGGGCCCGAGGTGTCTCCCGCGTCGCGGGCGTGGCCGGGCTGGGTGGCATGGTCTTCGGGCTGGCCGCCCCGCTCGTGCTGGCCGCCGCGTCGCCCATCCTGGCGCAGAGCTACGTGCAGACCTCCGGGGAGACGCGGGACGCGGTGCAGGTCATGGGGCGGATGGTCGGCGACCTGGCCCTCCACCTGCGCCTGGGGTCGGACCTGCTCCTCGGCGTGTGGTTGGGTGTGAGTGGGGGTCTGCTGCTGCGCCTGCGACAAAACGCCATCTTGGGCACGTGGTTCCTGGTGACGGCGGTGCTCGCGGGCGTGGTGATCGCCACCAAACCGCTGGGGATCGCGGACCTAGAACCGTTCCTCGCGCCGGTGCTGAGCCTCGCGTACCTGGGGCTGGGCACGGCGCTCCTGCGTGGTGCGGGGGCCACCCGGGCACCCACCGGCACACCGCGCCCACCTGCATGATGGCTCCCATCTCAGCTCTGTTTCCTGGTGTGCCCAGCAAGGTGGACGGCTTGATGGTGGAAGTGGTGCTGGACGAACCGGGCACCCCACCCCAGGCCGGGGACACGGTGTCCGACCCGGCCGGGAACGACGACCGGGTCTTGCAGAGTCTCAGCCTGGGCGCGGCCCAGGGATGGTGGCTGATCGAGGGCCAGCTCATCCTCTGAAATCAGCGGGGCGTCCTCTTCACCCTCCACCGGGCACACGCGAGCCCCAGGAGGCCCAGGGCTGATCCCCCCACCGGCCAGTCCCCCAGCCGGACGTACCAGGTCTGCCCTTCCTGCAAGGCAAAGCGCGCCTGAAGCGTTCCCGCCTGCTTGACCGGCAGCGCCTGCGTCACCCGG